>JBGZAX010000064.1:0-11302 GCA_041844335.1 Lachnospiraceae bacterium | reverse complement strand
TATTTTGTATTTCCGGTTTTAGTTTTTTCCTTGATGTATTCGTTCAATCTGAATGGATTTCTATATTCAAGATTATCTATTTCATCAAGTGCAATAGATATAATTTGATTTTCTTTGACGCCTTTAGACAATAAGTACTCTTGGTACAAATTAAATAACAGATATGATTTCCCGCATCTTCTTATCCCTGTAATAATCTTTATCCTACCATTTTTTCTTTTATCTATAATTTTCTTTAAATAATAATCTCGTTTAATTATCATATAGCTACCTCAGAGGAATAATTTAGGTGGATTTCCACCTTTTTATTTTAAGTTTATTTCAGGAGATGTGTATAAACTCTTGAAACAGGTTAAAAGAGAATGAATTCTAACTCCCTCTTGTGTCTATTTCCATATAATTTTCTGAACGATGCTTCCCTCACAAAGAACAGAATTGTAGTGGTCAAGATTTTTGAATGTAATCAGCTTATTTTTTTCAGCAATTTCTCATTTGCCTATATGGAAGTTCATTTTTTTCAGAATGAAATGTTTTTTATCATATTTAAACAAGTAAAAACAGTAAATTTTTTTGATTTACTGTTTCACCGTTCATAGCTTATATTTTTAATAAATAATACCATTTCCCATCATAATAATAAGTGGCAAAAATATTAACCCGACAAACAATACCACCGTTTCCAATCTTAACTCGAAAACTGTATGCTTCACTTCTTTTCGGTTTAAATACTTCGATAAAAAGAAATTGATACAAGAAATAATGACATGAAACACTAAAACGGCAAGATATTGATATTTTTCCGTCTTAAATAAATAAGGACTGAATTTACTTAAAAGGGCTAAGCCTCCAAAATAATCTGCGAGTACAATAATAAGTCCATATCCACTAAATTGTATCATATTTTATTCCTCCCATTTTTACTAAATCAACTATATTCCAAGTAATGCAGACAATCCGTAATTTAACAAATATTTTTCGTTTTCGCTAAGTGATTGGGTATCACTCTCACTAAGCTCGTGCTTTGCACTCACTAAATGTTCATATTATACCATTTTTCATTGTAGTTGTATATATCTGATGCCAATTTTTCGCCATAAAAATCAGGTGATATCACAAAGACAGATCCTTTGACGCATTTATCAAAGAATCTGTCCTTTTATTTTTATGGAGATTTCCGTCCCTATAAAGTGACGTATTAATTCATTATTGCAAATATGCCTAATTCATTTGTCTTATATGCTATATTATCGGTCTTTTTGTTGTACTTGGCTTTGATTGTCTTACCGGTTTCTACTGAAAAAATCTTTACCGTAGTTCGCTTAATTTCTCCTGTATGAGTTATTTGAACCGATATTTTATTTCTAAGACTTGTCACCTTTTCGCCTGAAATTACAAGCTCCACTTTATAAGCAGCCTGCTTTGATATATTCTTGCCCAAGTTAAGTCTCTTCATTTCCATTTCAGCAAGTCTGCTTATCTTCAGATAACTCTTGCCTTTAGCTTTTTTGAAGAAAGGTTTTAAATCATTAGGCATAATTTTTAACAAAACATCCCCGACAGTCAATTCCATATGTGTATACTGTCCTGCTGTCACATCCGAGAGCTGTTTATCCGTCAGCTTGATCTTCTTCTTATCCTTGAGTATTAATGCCTTTTTGTCAGACGGTAAACCTGCTAACGGTGCTTTATCATCTTTTATTATGGTTTCCGTATTTGCTGTACCGCCGATAGAGTTTCCGTAGTCACCTGAAGAACTGCCGCCATCCAACGGTTCGATAAAGTCTTCCGGATTAGCTGAAGGATCCGGTGTCTGCGGTGTCGGAGGATTCGGGTTTACCGGAGGTTTAGGATTTATCGGAGCTTTGCCTAACGCATTCTTTATCGCATCATGCAACGCATTGGAAGTCATGGTCGCTCCCGAAATTGCATTGATATTTAAATCCTTGCTGCCCAATCCGTTATTTTTTACCAAATCTACGCCTTTACCTATGTACTTACGAAGAATTTCTATTGCATGTTCAAAATAACCCCTGTTATGTTCTTCATGATCACTCGGATCATCACAAACCGTTCCGTTATCTTTTACAAAGACAATTTTTCCATCCTTTACCCATACCTTAACCTTTACATCATAAGGAGTTACATAAATTGTTTTTCCGACATGAGCTTCACCCTCATAAATAAGTGCATCTTTTAAATCTCCCTGTCCGCTGAGATTCTGCAAAGCGATATCAAGGTCGTTAATCAGTTTGTCTAATTTCTCATTCGTGATATTAATAACCATAAGGTATTTTTTAGCTGACTTATAAGCTTCTTCAACCTGTCCCCATCTTTCATTATCAAAACCTGCTGACTGAGAATTTAAAGCCTCTTTTTCAAACATCAGCCTGCTAAGCTCCGATCTCTTAACTGCCCAAGATAAATCTATCACCAGTCCCAGCACTCTCGCCTTGGATGCCTTATTATCTTTATAAGCAGCCTTTGCATCATTCAAAACTCTTGTGAAGAATTCTTTGAAATCTTTGGTTAATTTATTACTGTCTACCTTTTCCGCCTTATCTATTTCTGCCTTTAATTTAGCCTTGTGCTCAGCCGTTGCCGAAACATCAGGATCGATCACGAAAGTTTTACCTGTGTCATCTACCAAGCCGCCAGGATTTTTTTTGTCCGGTGTATGAATCACTACCGCCTTATATTTTGCTACACCCGGATTGTTTGCAAAGGCTTGGTAACCTATTTCCTTTAAAGAAGCCGGAACATTAAGCTCTGTAAACTTATTTCCCGTTCCCGGTTTATTGTTTCCAAATGCCTGTCTGTCGATTATTTCAAGTCCCTCCGGCAAATCTATGCTCACTAATTTATTATCGGCAAAAGCCAAATTTCCAATCTCTTTTAATTGGCTGCCCTCCGCAAATTTCACTTCCGTTAAATCACATTGTCTAAATGCCGCACCCATAACGTTTGTAACAGATCTCGGAAGCTCAAGTTTTCCCAGCTTATTATTAGCAAAGCACAGCTTGTCAATATATTCAAGCTTGTCATTAAAATCTACATCTGTGAGCTTGTTATTCATAAACACGCCCCATCTGAGATTCTTTAAATCTCTCGGCAGCTTTACTTTGGTCAAATGATTGAATTGAAGAGCATAATTTTCTATTTCTTCCACTGTATCGGGAATACTTACACTTTCAATATCATATCCTGTTTGTAAATTTCTGAAAGCATGGATACCCACTTTAAGTAACGGTTTGCCGTCAGGAGTTTTTTCCGGTATTTCCAAATTCTTATTTCTCTTTATCTTTCTTAATCCTGTTTTAGAAAATCCTTTTATCGTTTGTCCGGCATATTCAAAATCCTTTATTTCCCATTTGGAGTAATCAATTTCTTCACTTGTTTCCGATTTCGGATCTATCACATAATCTTTTGTATCTTCCAATTTATTCGGATTGTTTTTATCAGGTGTCCAAAGCACAACCTTATCATCATGCTTCGCACTGCCCGGATTTATCCAAAATGCTCCGCCCTTGACATTATCGATTTTCTTCAATGAATCAGGAATATTTACTTCTTTCAATTCATTTTCTGCAAATGCCAAGTATGAGATTGTACTTATTTTCCCATTAAATGTAACCTTCTGGAGCTTATTTCTTCTCATCATGGAAACCGGAATCACCGTAAGTTTAGTCGGAGTTGTAAGAGAGGTAAACTCATTTCCGAAGAATGCTGCCATATCAACCGCTTCCACAGTTTCAGGGAGATCTAAAGCTCCTTTAAAACCGTTAAATACAAATGCCATAACGCCTATAAATTTATAACCTTCCGGTATCGTAAGACTGTCAAATCTCGGCTTTCCGTACGTTCCTTTAAATGCTCCGTTGTCTACGGCTTCAATGGTTTCTCCATTATTGTTTTTGGTAGGGAGAACCAAATCTTTTACAGTCTTAACCTTCTCCAAGCCTTTAGCGGAAAATCCCGTTACCGCATTAAGCTCAATCGGTGTCTGTGTACCGTCATTCTCCAATTTGACAGCCTTCATCTTGCCATATGTAAAATCATCAACTGTCCATTTGCTTGATGAAAGATCCGTTTTTTTCAAAGCATTCTTTATCGCATTATGTAGTGCATGAGAAGATATCGTCGCTCCTGAGATTGCTTTGATGTTTAAATCATTGCTGCCCAATTTGCTGTTTTTTACTACATCTACGCCTTTACCTATGTACTTATGAAGAATTTCTATTGCATGTTCGAAATAACCCCTGTTATGTTCTTCATGATCATTCGGATCATCACAAACCGTCCCGTTATCTTTTACAAAGACAATTTTTCCGTTCTTTACCCATACCTTAACCTTTATATCATAAGGCTTTATGTAATGTGTCTTTTCAACGTGGGCTTCTCCCTCATAAACATCGGCATCTTTTAAATCTCCCTGTCCACTGAGATTCTGCAGAGCTATATCAAGATCGTGAATTAATTTGTTTAATTTTTCATCCGTGATATTAACCACCATAAGGTATTTCTTTGCTGCTTTGTAAGCTTCTTCAACCTGTCCCCATTTTTTCTTGTCAAAACCGGATGACTGTGAATCCAAAGCCTCTTTTTCGAACATAAATCCGTTAAGCTTTGCTCTCTTAACCGCCCAATTCAGGTCTGAAACAAGTCCTAACACCTTCGCCTTGGATGCTTTATTATCTTTATAAGCAGCCTTTGCATCATCCAAAACTCCCGTGAAGAATTTTTGGAATTCTTTGGTTAATTTATTACTGTCTACATTTTCCGCCTTATCTATTTCTGCCTTTAATTTAGCCTTATCCTCAGCCGTCACCGAAACATCAGGATCGATCACGAATGTTTTACCTGCATCATCTATCAAGCCAGCAGGATTTTTTCCGTCTGGTGTATGAATCACTACCGCCTTATATTTCGCTACACCCGGATTGTTTGCAAAGGCTTGGAACCCTATTTCCTTTAAAGAAGCCGGAACATTAAGCTCTGTAAACTTATTTCCGATTCCCGCCTGCCTGTTTCCGAATGCCTGAGATCCGATCTTTTCAAGTCCTTTCGGCAAATCTATGCTTACTAATTCATTATCGGCAAAAGCCAAACTCTCAATTGTTTTTAGTTTACTGCCCTCAGCAAACTTTACTTCCGTTAATCCGGATTGCCTAAATGCCGCATTTCCAATTGTATGAACGGAAGCCGGAAGCTCTATTGCTCCTAAATTGCTGTTGAAGAAACAAATCTGATCAATATGTTCCAACTTGTTATTAAACTGTACAGTAGTGAGCTTGTTATTCATAAACACGCCCCAGCCGAGTTTCTTTAAATCTCTTGGAAGCGTCACTTTCTCGATGTCATTAAATTGAAGAGCATAATTTTCAATCTTCTCTACCGTATCCGGAAGTTTTACAGTCTCAATCTCATAATTTGTTTCAAGACTCCTGAAAGCATCTATTCCGATCACTAAAACGGATTTTCCGTCAGGTGTTTTATCAGGAACAACTAAATTCTTATTTCTCTTAATTTTCTTCAATCCCTGCTCAGAGAACCCATTTACTTTTGTACCATTATATTCAAAATCATCTGTTGTCCACTCATTATAATTGATATTAGGATCCGTTCCCTGATTGCTCGGATCAACAATATAATTTTCCTTATCGGGAAGCTTCTGCGGGTTGTTTCCTGAAGCGGTACGCAACACGACCTTTTCATCATATTTAGCAACCCCTGTATTTTTTATAAATGCCTCGAATTCAATACTTTTTAGAGAATCCGGTATTCTAATTTCTGTCAGTCTGTTTTCTCTAAATGCAATTCTTCCTATAGATTCAATATTCCCCTTAAATGTTACCTTGGTCAACCTATTACCGAACATCATAGAAGCAGGAATCTTTGTAAGCTTTTCTCCTGTTGTAAGAGAGGTGAATTCATTCCTAAAGAAAGCTCCCATTCCGACCGCTTCCAAGCTGTCAGGAAGAACCAAATCGCCACCGCAACTATTAAGTGCAAATGCCATAGACCCTATAAGTACATAACCTTCCGGTATTGTAAGGGTGTTAATACGCTTTTCTCCTAAATTACCTTTAAATGCCGCATCCGCTACAGCCTCAATCTTCTCTCCCTTATCATTCTTGGTAGGAAGAACCAAATCTTTTACAGTCTTAACCTTCTCCAAGCCTTTAGCGGAAAATCCTGTTACCGCTTTCAGTTTAATCGGTGTTTGTGTTCCGTTATTATCTTCCTTGACAGCATTCTCTTCTCCATAGGTGAAGTCTTCAACCGTCCATTGCTCCTGCTGAGGTTCTTCTTTATCGACAACGAGTTTCCAATAATTACTTGTATTGGTGATTCTTTTTGCAACTGTCTTCGTTACATGAATTTTAACAACATTCGTTGATTGCAGAAATGAATAGTCTCCTATCTCCTGCAATGTGGATGGTGCATCAATCTTTTCTATTTCAGAATTACTGAATGCCTGATCTCCGATTTTTTTATATCCCTCAGGGATAACTATGTTCTTGATATAAACGGCATCATCATTAAAACCTAATTCGGCAATTCCGACAACCAATGCCCCCTTATCCGTCTTTGAAGGAAGCACAACCGGCTTATCTTTCATCTTATCAAACTTATTGCTTCCTTTTTTACTGAAACCTTCCACCTCATTATCTGAATTATAGGTGAAATCATCCGGCTGATATTCATTGTTTGCCTGAACGGGATCCACCACATAGTTTCCTCTGCTTAACAGATTATTCGGATTATCCCTGTTTGGCGTCCAAAGCAATACTTTATTTTCGCTTGGTTTTAACGGGTTTGCTTTTCCCGGATTACTATCAAATGCATCCGCTTTAATTCCGTCCAGTCCCTGATATTTATTTTTCAGACTTTTAGGAATATTGACTTCTTTAAGCTGATTATTTGCAAATGCCTGTTTGTAAATAATGTGCACCTTCGAACCCATAACAACCTTAGAAAGCTGATTATTCATAAAGCTTTCCGGTCCTATTGATTCACAGGCATCAGGAAGAGTAATACTCACAAGCTTGTTTCCCTTAAAGGATGCCTTTGAAGGATATATAAAAGTTGAAGGGAATGTTATTTCAGTCAACTCATTGTTCTCAAATGCATTATCGTTTGTATAAAGCAACCCTTCATTAAAAATAACTTTCTTAAGTCCACAACCCTGAAATGCCCTGTCTTGAATATGTGTATAATTACCCGGAATCTCCACACTCTCAATCTTCTGATTTTTAAATGCATCATCCACTATCCAAACAGGTGTTCTGTCTCCTTCTCCTTTACTTGGAAGCACCAAATTCTTATTTTTCTTGAGTTTTTCCAAACCTTTGTCAGAGAACCCTTTTAAAGAATATACAACATCCGGATATCCTGTTTCATCTATCGTCCCGGGTATAGGTTCATCAACAAATTTAAAATCATCTATCTTCCAACTAAGGTCTTCCTTTACTTTCAGGTAGGTAGGTGTCACATATGTGTTTCCGTCAGCTCCATTATCAGTAAAAGCTTCCGCATCTATTCTGACATTGCCTTTATAGTTGTCAATTTTTGCATTACCTTGTGTAATCTTATTATACCTAAAAGCTGTGATACCGATTACCTTTACAGATTCAGGGATTAAAACATTGGTAAGTTCATTCGCTAAAAAAGCGTTGTTATCAATTATTTCCAATGTGTTAGGAAACTTAATTTCAGCAACAGCATGTCCCGCAAATGCCGAGTCTCCTATTTTAATCAAATAACTCGGAAGTTTAACTGAATTAAACTGTATATTCTTATCCTGTGTCTGATTTAAAAATGCTTTTTTCTCTATCCCCAGCACTTTTTTACCGCCAATTTCATCAGGAATAATCAAATTGTGATTAGTCTTTTGTTTTGCTTTGCCACTTTCACTTAATCCGATAATAGAAATCGCATTTTCTCCCAAATGATGATCCTCAAAATAAGTAAAATCAGCTGCTACATATTCCTGTAGATTTCCATTTGATTTCGGCTTAATAATATAACCGTCTTTTCCCAACGGATCAAACTTAAAATCAACTTTAGAAATATCATTTATGTACAGGGTAACTTTCCCGTATTGTCCGTTTTCAAGTGTTCCGTCCCCTGTATTATGGGCAAAAGCTCCCACCCTAATTTCCGTTACAGTATCTGGAATACCAACCTCTTTTAATTGATTATATTCAAATGCGTAAGGAAATATCATTTCAAGTCCTTCTGATAAGATAAGGTTTGAAATCTGATTTCTTGCAAACGCTGATGGCTTTATCTCTTTGACGGAACCCGGAATACTAAGCTCCTTAAGTTCGTTCCCGTAAAACGCATTACTTCCGATTTCTTTAATCGTGTTTGGAAGCGTCAACTGTTTTATTCCCAATTGCTTGAATTTGTCTGTATCTATTATTGAAACATCATTTCCATTACTTGTCTTTAATGCTGGAATTTCAAGCACTCCGTTTTTGGCTTTAAGTTTTTCTTTTCCTTGGGGTGTTAACCCGTTAAAAGAAACTCCGGAAACCCAGAAATCATCTTCCGTATAGGCTTCAGACTTTAATTCTTCCTGAGTCTTTCCCCTTACTGCGAGCTCGACTTGTGCATCTTTATTCGAAGCTTCAGCCTCTTTTTCTGTTTCTACAACAGCTTCTTGTTTCTCTTCCTGCAAAGGCTCCGATGATGCTTCATCATTATCCGGTGTTTGAGCTTTGCCAGTTTCTTCTGATAAGACCTCAACCGGATTTTTCCCATCCGCCTTTACCTGAATTGCATATGGGTTTATGCAGCTGATTACCATTAATACTGCAAGCAAAATACTTAACTGTCTTTTGATTGCTTTCATAAAATAATATACCTCACTTTCTAAAAATATTGAAAAATATATGCGGTTTCTCGGTTTAATCCCACTCCTTTCCAACCGACATCACTATTGATAGATTTTAGATAGATTTTAGTTAGCCTTATCTAACTAAACTTGGCTATATATTATACCCTTTTTATCATTTTGTCTATATAAAATTTAAGAAAAATTTAATAAATACCAAATAAATACAATTAAAATAAATTCTTGATCCTTATCTAATCCGAATGGATTGTAATTAGCATATGCTATCTGCTCTTGTTTTCTCATTATAAACATAGAAAGTGGATGTGGCATTAGTGATATGATTCCACTTTGTTTTTTATAAGAGAAATTCGAACAGCCGGCAGGATTTCATTCAATTAGAAAAGACTGCCACACTATTTCTTAATGTGACAGCCCCTTTTCCACCATATTTAATTAAGAAAAATAAAAATCCCGCAGATGCAAGAAAAATCTTATATCTGTGGGATTTGTTGTTACATAAATTATCTCTTTGAGAACTGTGGTGCTCTACGAGCCGCTTTCAGTCCATACTTCTTTCTTTCCTTCATACGAGGATCTCTTGTCAGGTATCCTGATTTCTTAAGAATAGGCTTGTTATCCAAATCAGCCTCCACCAACGCTCTTGACAAACCGTGTCTTATTGCTCCCGCCTGCCCTGTATAACCGCCTCCGTGAACGTTTACCATAACATCATACTTTTCAACAGCCGATAGTAAAGATAGAGGTTGACGAACAATCACCTTTAACGTCTCCTCCGGAAAATAGTTATCAATATCTCTTTTGTTTATTGTTATTTTTCCTGTGCCTGCCTGTATATATACTCTAGCTACAGAACTCTTACGTCTTCCTGTGCCGTAAAATACTCCTTTATTTGCCATTTCTATTTACCTCCTAAATATTTAAAGCTTCAGGCTTCTGAGCCATATGCTCATGTGTAGGACCTGGATATACGTGTAATTTCCTATACATTTGTCTGCCTAACGGTCCTTTCGGCAACATTCCCTTTACCGCAAGCTCTATAACTCGTTCAGGTTTTGTTCTTAAAAGATCCTTTAATTTAATCTCTCTAAGCCCTCCAATATATCCTGAATGACGATAGTAGGTCTTTTCCTCCATCTTCTTTCCTGAAACCACAATTTTAGCCGCATTTATTATTATCACATAATCTCCTGTATCAGCGTGTGGTGTAAATATCGGTTTATTTTTCCCTCTTAAAACCTTTGCAACCTCTGAGGCTAAACGTCCAAGAGTCTTGCCTTCTGCATCTACTACATACCATTTTCTTTCGATAGTAGCATTACTTGCCATATATGTATCCATGGTATCCCTCCTAAAAAACATCATCAATAATTCATCAGCTATCCGGTAACGGGAGCCAAATAGATATGAATTCTATAACTTTTTAAGTATATTATAAAAATAAGCTGTTGTCAATATCCTATGTATTTTTCTTCGAGTTTCTTTTAAAACAAAAAAAACTCTTAAGATAAGAGTACTGATCCCAGCTTTAATGAGATACCCGGGACTCGAACCCGGGACAACTTGATTAAAAGTCAAGTGCTCTACCGCCTGAGCTAGTATCCCTTAATTAACATAATGCCCAAAGTCGGAATCGAACCAACGACACGAAGATTTTCAGTCTTCTGCTCTACCAACTGAGCTATCTGGGCGAAATAAAAAATAATGGCGGGAGCAGGATTTGAACCTGCGACCTTTGGGTTATGAGCCCAACGAGCTTCCGGACTGCTCCATCCCGCAACAGTAAACAAACACTTCGTTTGTGCTCATTAAATTATACTATAAATACTAAATTCAAGCGCTATCAAGTTTAAACCTTTTAATTCAATTAATTGTTCCTAACCCGCTTTCACTAAATATTTAGGTATAAGATATAACTATTATTATAGTTAAATGGGCGAAGATGGATTTGAACCATCGAAAGCATCGCTAGCAGATTTACAGTCTGCCCCCTTTGGCCACTCGGGAATTCGCCCAAAAAAATAAATACAAAATTAAAGCCGATAATCAGACTTGAACTGATAACCTGCTGATTACAAATCAGCTGCTCTGCCAATTGAGCTATATCGGCAACTATGGGGCCTACAGGGCTCGAACCTGTGACCCTCTGCTTGTAAGGCAGATGCTCTCCCAGCTGAGCTAAGACCCCAAGTATAAATATCTCTAATTATTAAATTAATAAAACGACCCGGATGGGGTTCGAACCCACGACCTCCGCCGTGACAGGGCGGCGCTCTAACCAGCTGAGCCACCAGGCCATTATAATAACGAACTAAAAAACTTCATACACACAAACATTCATCTGAAATGATATCTAAAAGCAATCTTTCTGGTCATGCCCTCGACCTATTAGTTGTGGGTAGCTACATATGTTACCATACTTCCACCCCCACCCTATCTACC
>JBGZAX010000063.1:0-21746 GCA_041844335.1 Lachnospiraceae bacterium | reverse complement strand
TTCTCCGTCCTCATGAGCGTGATGCTCTCCGTCCTTGTGGTCATGATGCTCTCCGTCCTCATGAGCGTGATGCTCTCCGTCCTTGTGGTCATGATGCTCTCCGTCCTCATGAGCGTGATGCTCTCCGCCCTCGTGGTCATGATGCTCTCCGTCCTCATGAGCGTGATGCTCTCCGCCCTCGTGGTCATGATGCTCTCCGCCCTCGTGGTCATGATGCTCTCCGTCCTCATGGGCGTGATGCTCTCCGCCCTCGTGGTCATGATGCTCTCCGTCCTCATGGGCGTGATGCTCTCCGTCCTCGTGGTCGTGGTGTTCTCCGTTTTCATGGGCGTGATGCTCTCCGTCCTCGTGACCGTGCGAATGCTCCATACCCTCTACTATCTCCTCTTCTACCGTTTCGACAACATCTACCATTTTCAGAGTTTTTACCTTTGTGGTATCAATCGATTCCAAAATGCCGTCTACCCAGGTATCATTTTCACCGCCGGTATAAATGAACAGATCAGATGCCTCTATTTGCTTAATTTCAGCAGGTGTCGGTTCATAGGTGTGGCTCTCCGCTCCAGGCTTTAAAAGCATGGTTACATTCACTTTATCCTGACCCACATTTTTTGCAAAATCATATGGAGGAAAAATCGTTGTAACGATTTCCAATTTGCCGTTTCCCGCCTCCGGCTGTTGTTCCTGATTTGTTTTTTTTGTTGCACAGCCCGCCGCTGTAGAAAGCACAAGTGCCATACTTATACCCAATGCCAAAATCTTTTTTCTCATTCTCATTTAAATAAAATTCTCCTATCATTATTATTTTTTTCTACAGGATTTACATATGCCGGAAAATACAGTATTACTCAGGTTTACACTGATGCCCTCGTCATTTAAATCCTGTGATATCTGACTTAATCTGTCACATTTGAAGTGAAAAAGCTCTCCGCATTTACTGCACCTTAAATGATATTCGCTTTGCAAGCTCTCCTGATTTGAGTCATACTGATAGCAGGCTCCGTCGTTTCCATTTAAGATGTATCTTTTTATCTCTCCGCTTGAAACCAATTTATCCAAGTACCTGTAAATCGTGCTGATACCGATAGTAATTCCCGCCTTATTCAGATCCTCAAAAATTTGCAACGCCTTAATATGCTTGCCGCTATTAGCAATTAAATACTCTAAAATAATCTGTTTTTGCCTTGTATTATACCTTTCTCTGGACATACATATCTCCTTTGAAATTGAATATCATTATCAATTTAGCACAAAGACTATATTATGTCAATAAAAATTTATTAAAATTACTGATTGTCGATTGACTATATGAAAAGAATTCGATATACTTGATAATAAAGTAGGCTCTGATGCGACTTGAGTATGAGATAAAGGATGCCTTTATGCCAATATTCGTTCAGGCTTTTATCTTTCTTAGATATAATTATTATGCAAAGGAGTATAAAATGAGAATAAAAAAGAAAGCTTTTGTATGTCTGCTTATAATTTCGGTATTCGCCGGTACTGTAACCGAGGTATCCGCAGATGCCTATAGGTATTACGATAAACTAAACAGTAGGCAAAAACAGGCTTATAAAAAAATGGAACAGCAAATAGATGCGGCTGTTTCCGCACCGCTCAGTGTCGAGCTTAAGTGCACTTATTCGGATGCTATCCGTTCCATAGAGGCAATGTCTGCCGACAGACCTGATCTTTTCAGTGGAAATATCACAATAGATTTTGAAACCTCAGACAGCATGACAAAACCCACCTTCTCGGACCTGAACGGAAAGGCTCTTTCAAAAAAGCTCAGAAAAATTGTGAATAATCAAAAATTAAAGGGCAGCGATAATTTTGAAACGACTAAAAATATTCACGACTTTATGATAAAACACCTTGATTATGATTTTTCTTCCGATAAGTCTTCAAATGACAAATTCAGTATGAAAGGTGCATTATTAAATAAAAAAGCTGTATGTGAGGGCTATGCCAGAACCTTTAAGTATATATGCGATAAATATGAAATTCCCTGTGTACTGGTGGTCGGTAGCGGAAATGACCCCTCAAAGAGGACTGCAAGCGAAAGGCATATGTGGAACTATGTGAAGCTTGACGGCTACTGGTATGCCGTGGATACCACTTGGGATGATAATCTCACCGGCAAAAATCATATATGCTATGATTATTTTTTGGTTGGTGCAAACACAAAGGATTATCAAAATATTCCTTTTTCAAAATCTCACATAAGAGGGGCAAGCTTTTTGAACTTTGATGTCGATAATGTAAAAGGCTTTAATTATCCAAATCTTAATAAAGACTCCTTTTTCGGAAAGGACAGCAATATTTATGAGTATTTGAAGGCAAATTATAAATAGAGCCGTTTCATCCGATTTGCAAAAGCTTGACTTGGTTTTTAATTAATGATAAAATACAACTATGAAAATTAAAAAAATAAATGATAATCAATTAAGGTGCATTATTTCCAAAAATGACCTGGAAATGCGAAATATAAGAATGGATGAACTGGCGTACGGTTCCAATAAGGTTCGTGAGCTTTTCAGCGAGATGATGCAGCAGGCATATATAGACTTCGGATTCGTTACGGATAACGTTCCTCTGGTTATTGAGGCGATACCTGTTGCCAAGGGGGATATAGTTTTAAATATATCAAAGGTCGATGATCCTGATGAGCTTGACTTCAGATTTTCAAGATTTTCTCCTTTCAGACCCCCTTCGGAAGATTTCAGTGTGAATAAGGATCCGTCAGCCTTTACCACAAAATCCGTTTTGAATAAACTGAATTTTTTAGATGAAAATTCACAAAAAAAGGTTACCGATTTCCCCGGCAGCTTTTATTATACTGCATATTTTTCCTTTGACAAGCTACAGTCGGTTATATCCATTGCAAAGCTTATAAATGACAAATTCAGCGGTCAGAGCAGCCTTTTAAAAATCAATAATAAATATGTGCTTTTACTTCAAAAAAAGGATATGGATAATGTTTTATTCAATGATGTTTGCAATATGGTATCAGATTTCGGAAAAGAGGAGACATTAAGCTTTTACGAAAGACTGTACTATTCCAACTCCGCGAAAACATTGCTTAAGACGGATGCTGTCATGCAGCTGTCTTCAATTAAGGAAAATCAGATATGATCAGGATTTTTTTATCTCTAATCGCATTAATCCTGTTTATTATAATCTCTTTGCCGCTTTTGATTGTAAATCAGATATACTTTATTATCAGAAAGAAAAACATCGGCGGTTTTTTCAACAATATACCAGGATTTATGTTAAGTGTTTTTACTGTCTTATGCGGAGCAAGGGTCGAATACATTGACTTTGATAAAATTCCTGAAAACACTCCCTCTCTTTTGGTCCTTAATCATCAAAGCATATTCGATATTGTACTGACCTATAACAAATGGCAAAAGCCCGCAAGCTACATTGCAAAAATCGAGCTGACACGCTATCCCCTTTTTTCCAAATGGCTGGATATTGCAGGCTGTCTGTTCCTTGACAGAAAGGATCTGAAACAGGGAATGCAGATAATTATTGAGGCTATAAATCGAATTAAAAACGGCAAATCAATAGTGATTTTTCCTGAAGGTACTGTCAATAAGACGGGATCTCCCGAGATATTGCAGGAATTCAAAAAGGGCAGTCTGAAGATAGCCGATAAAGCGAAATGCCCTATAATCCCGATAGTAGTCGCCAATTCAAACTCGATATTCGAGAAGCAAAAACCTTTCATTAAAGGAAACCGAAGGGTTTATATGAAATGTCTCGGTCCTATAGATATTAAAGCATTACCCGAAGAAAATCAAAAAAATCTGTCCGAATATGTTCAAAATTTAATGCAGGCTGAATTGACCGAGCTTTATAAATTAGTAAAATAGTTAGCAGACTATCAAATTAATTCAATTTATAAATAAAATACCGGAGATATCATTTTAAGATATCTCCGGTATTTTTAATTCATTAATTCAAATAGTCAATAAATTGACATGTGTTCATGTTTTTCAACAGCTGCTGAGTTAATTAATCTCATTCATGCTCTTATTTCTCGTCATCGTCTTTCTTTCTTCTGCTGCTGATCTCCTTCATTCCAAGTCCTATGGCACTAACCGCTACCACTGCTAAAGTATTTGTGAATGTATTCAGCAGGTCATGTGTCTTCGGAAGATTTTCATCAGTTACCGGTACTTCGTCTTTTATTTCTTCATCATCTCCGTCCGATAAAGCCACATCATCATCCTCAATTTCTATCTCTTCATCCGGTGTATTCGGAGGAGGAGGTGTAGGTCTTGCCGGAGGTGTAGGTACCGGATCTTCCGGTATGTTCGGAATATACGGAGGTATATACGGCACGTGTGGAGGTGTTGTCGGAATCTCCATATTGGTTACCGTGAATTCCAAGCCGTTAGTTGACTTGTTGATCGATACCAGTCTGTATCCGTATGTTACATCAAGCTCTTTTATCGTGTATACTATTTCTCTTCCGTTAACATCATATTTCGCCAAATTTTCCGACTCATATGCAAATCCTCTGTCTTTATACACATAGAAGGTACCCTTTGATACTCCGTCTGCAAGCAGCTGCATCCTCACAAACTGCGGTAATACATTTGCGTTTGTTATAGGAGCGTTGTTAACATTAAGCCAAAGCTTTCTAACACTTACTTTTACTGTTTCATCTAATTTCTTATTGGTTATTACAACCTTGCCGTTCTCAGCCTTTGTAGAATCCACCGTAAATCCGTTAGGCACATTGATTTCCTCTACCTTGTAGGTTATCGGATTATGATACATATCCGTTATAGGTAAATCTGTAAACGCACCCTTCCAGTTGTCCTTCTTCAAAACATCAAGCGTCTGCTTTTCATGTCCGTTTGCCAGCAATCTTACCGTTATTTTCTCAGGTATTCTCTGATATGTGGAAGCCAAAGGATTATTATCCTTGTCTATCCATTTCTTTTCTATATCTATTCCGGTCTTCGGTATTCTCTGGTTGGTAATTTTAAATGTAAAGGTGTTGTTTGCGGCATCTATTTTATGCTCGCTCTCAACTCTGTATCCTGCTGGAACCTCAACCTCTCTTACATAGTAAACTATCTCCTTACCCTTTGCATCAAGCTTAGGTAATAAATCGGATTCATAGCTCCAGCCTGTAGCCTTGCTCACCTTTATACTCTGTTTTACCGGACTGTATATATCATATCCCTGTGCATCTTTTCCGTCATATTTCAAAATTTCAAAAATCAATTGAACATCATCAGGTATTTGTGCATCAATTCTGTTGCCATTTTCATCAGTCCATACCTTATTTATTTTTACCTTAACCTTTTGATCCGTATCCTTATTCGTAATAACAGCTGAATAATTATCTATCTTATTTTCCGATACGACAAATGATTTATTAAGCTCGGCAGACATTATTTCCTCTACCGTATAATTAATCTTACGTCCTAAGCTGTCCTTCTCATCAAGGTTATCAAACTTACCCTTCCAGTTGTTCGCCTTAAGAACCTCTATTATCCTGCCGGTCTCATTTCCGTTCGCCAAAAGCTTAACTCTTATACTGTCAGGTATAGTCGCATAGTCATTTGCTAACGGGGTATTATTTTTATCTACCCATTTCTTTTCTACGTTTATTTCCACCTTCGGCATCTGCCTGTTTGTAACGATGAGTGAGGTATCGTTCGTTCCGACTACCGGAGAACCGTATTCCACATAATAACCGTTAGGAACCTTTTCTTCCACTATCTTATAAACTATCCTTAAGCCTCTGCTGTCATACTTCGCAAGTCCTGTTATAGTGGTTTCCCATTTTCCGTTATAAGGCAGCTTTATAGGCTGTACAAGCTCATCTCTTCCGTTTATTGTCCTGATCAGCTTAAGCTCTATTTCAGCAGGCAGGTTCTGAGTGATGTCATTGTTACTTAAGTCCTTCCATATCTTCTTTACCGCAACACTTACTCTCTCGTCCGTTTTCTTGTTCACAAGTGTCGCCTTTCCGCCTGTTACACCCACGGTGAGGTTATCAGCCACAAAATTGACTGCAACGTCGGCGGATAATATCTCCTGCACCGAATATTTGATAGGCTTGCCGTCCACATCAAGCTCATACAGATCTGTAAACTCATATTTCCAGTTGTTACTCTTTAGAATTTTTACAGTATCCTGACCCTTATACTGAATCGGAACATCGTTTGCCAAAAGTCTTATTTCAAGTGAATCGGGTATCAGCTTATAGTCACCGGGTAATTTATCACCCTTATCATCTACCCATTTCTTTTCTACTTCAATATTTGTCTTGGGTATCTCTTTATTTGTCACTGTAAAGTTAAAGTTATTGTCATCCGCTACGCTTCTTGCATATCCTTCAGGTACCTCAATTTCTCTAACCTTATACTGTATCAGTTTTCCCTCTTGGTCGAACTTGGTCAATCCGCTTTCGGTATATTCCCACCTGCCGTCGGATGTCGGTAATACAATACCGTTGTTGACGATCTTCTCAACTCCGTTGTCATCATAGTAGATTTCAAGCTTAACCCTGTTTGAAGTATCACCCGTAACATTACGTCCGTCCTTGTCCTGCCATACCTTCTTTATTTTAACGACAGTATTTTCCTTAGTCTGTATATTTTTAATAACAGCATTGCCTGTATTATCAGGAACAGCTATATCCGCCAAGTTGAAGTTCGGCTGTTTAGCTCTTTCCTTTACGGTATATCTTATAGGATTACCCTGATTATCGGTCTTGTCCAAGCCCTCAAATCTTCCTTTCCAGTTTTCGGACTTTTTAAGTACTATTATTTTTGCAGGGCTCATAGGAGCATCGTTTGCAAGCAGCTCCACCTCGATTTGATCGGGTATCAGCCTGTAATTTTTAGGGAGCTCCTTATTTCCATTATCTGTTAACCATTTCTTCTCTACATTAATACTTATTTTTTCTATTTTTGTATTAATTACAGTATAGCTTGAATGGTCATAGGCTCTTGAATATCCCGCAGGTACATTGTCCTCTCTTACCTCATATCTTATAGGATTGCCTAAGCTGTCTTCTGCCGGTAAGCCGTTAAATGTATAATTCCATGAATTGTTATGCGGCAGCTTTATTGATTTGCCGGGAACATCCGTGAAGCTTCCGCCGTTCAACTGCTGCACCAATTTTAAAGTAACCTCGGGCTTATTGCTGTCAGACCCTGCCCACACCTTTTTAACAGTGATGTTTACGAAATTAGGCTTTAATTTATTTATAAGAGTCACAGAACCGCCTACTGCATTCACAGGATTCGCAACCGGTGCAAAGCCCTCGGGCACTGTGGTTTCTCTCACCGAATAAACTATAGCTGTCCCGTCAGCCTTGGTTTTATCCAAGCCCGTAAAGCTCTCCTTCCAGTTGTTGGCTTTTGTCAGGCTCTTCGTAAGTCCTGTTCCTGCTCCGTCCTTTAACAGCTCCACTGTAATACTCTGAACCGCTTTCAAACGTTTATGATCATTCGGCAATGCTCCGCCGTTTTCATTCTGCCATTTCTTTTCTACCTTAATCTCGGTCTTAGGCACTTCTTTATTAATTACCGTAAAGTTGTAATTGCCGATGCTGTCCTGCTGCAACCTTATATCGCCATTCAAATATCCGGGAACGGTGTTTTCCTGTAAAGAATAGGTTATATTCTCTCCATCATCCGTCTCCGCAGGCAAATTATCAAGACTGCCCTTCCAATTTTTGTTTTTATAAATTGTCAACTGCCTGTTTACTACAACGGAATTATTGGATGTCTTGCCTATAACCTGTAAATTTATGCTCTCAGGCAAGCCCTCGGTCTTAATATTTCCGTTTTGATCCTGCCAATTCTTTTCAACTGATATCTTAACAACCTTTTCTTCCTTTTGGTTTACAATAACAGCCTTATTATTATTTACCGTCGCAGGATTTTGCTTTACCTTAAATCCGCCGGGAACATTGTTCTCTCTTACTGAATAAACTATCTTAGTTCCGTTGGCATTAATCTCATCCAGGTTGTCGAACACAGCCTTATAGCCGTTGTTATTATCAAGTGTCCTCTTTGTACCGGTAGGCACACCGTCTTTAAGCAGCTCCACCTCTACACCCGAAAGCTTTTTCTTATATTTTTCGGATAAAGCCTCCGCATGTCCGTTTTTATTAATCTTCTCCCACTGCTTTTCTACCGTAATGCTTATCTTCGGTATATTGTTAAGCTTATTGGTAAGCTCAAACTTATGATCGCCGTCAGGTGTAATCTTTCTCTCGTTTTTGATATTGCTGTATCCCGCTACTGAAATCTCCTCAACATTATAGGATACGGCTTTACCTTTCTCGAACTTTTTAAGACCGGTTTTTACAAAATGCCAGTTGTTACTCTTGTCCAATCTTGCCGTTTCAAGATAAGTTTTTTGTCCCGCCACAATCTTATAAATTTTTAACGATACTACAGTATTATCAGGCGGGGTGATAGGTGTCTTACCGTCAAAAGCCACCCACTTTTTGTCAATTTCAAGATTGATATTTTTTGGATCTTCAGTATTTGTTACCTCATATTCGTATTCCCACTCATATTCGTGACTCGCAAGAGCCTTATTCCACACCTCAGAAATACGTTTAATTTTGCTGTCATATCCGTCAATCACCGCTTCTTCAAAAGAATATTCATACTTATCGAAGTGAGGATCGTTTGTCGGAACCACAACAGTTTCCTGCCAACCCTTGTCCTTAGTCAATACCACATCTTTAAAATACTCTTTAGCAACATTTACTGATTTTCTGAAAAGCTTTAATGTGATTTCATCAACAGGTGCCTGAATATCCCCCTGACTGTCCTTCCATTTCTTTACCACTTTAATTCTGGTTTCCGATAGGAAGTTCGTTACTTTAAAATGTCCGCTCTCCGCATCTCCGCTAACATTCACACCATAGCCGGAAGGAACATTCTTTTCTACTACCTTGTATTGTATAATCGAATGATTTCTGTATTTACGAACCGGATTAAAAATTCCTCGCCAGTTGGTGCTCTCATTTAATTCGATTTCCTGTAAAACATTATCTCCATCTTTCAGCTGTAAAATCACCTTGTCCTTTTTAGGACCTCTCCAGATTTTTTCAACCGATATGGTAACGGTGTCGTTTTCATAGTCCACACCGCCCTGTGCATTTTTTATATTTACGCTGGCTTGCGATTTTTCATACCTGGATGTATCCCAGTTCATAATAGCCTCATTTTTAAATGATGTCTTATTTACATCATCTACCGGAACCACAAGTACGACAGTAAACGCCACAACAGGTTTATCTTTAAGAGTTTTAACCACATCGGCTATCTCGTGATTTATGGTCCTCCTGCCTCCGTTTGTGATCAATTTATCCACTTCTGCATCAAAGTTCGGAAGAGCATCTCCATATGTAATAGCTGGATTCGGAAGATCTCCAAAGGCTATTATCATCTTGTCACCCTTTTCAGCCGGAGCTTTATCAATATTTTGCCAAATACCGACTGTAGGATTGGTTTTTCCCATGTCTCTAACTTCTGCCTGAAAATCCTCCCAGCTTTTCTCTCTGGAAGTCTTCATATGAGTCCAAAACTTAGTGCTGCCCAGCACCTCATCGTATTTCATATGATAGACTCTGGGAACAAACAGCTCTAAGCTACTGGTTTTTCCATGCTCTATAGATCCGTATTTATTAAGCTTGGGAGCATAAATAGGGACCATAATCTCCATTTTCCTCACATTAGCAAGTCCCTCGGGCATCTCATCTATGACTACCACATTTTGCTTTTTATTGGGAGTTGAATAGAGATTAGACATCTCTTTGGCGTTTATGTGAATACTGAAGCCTACTTCATTTTCTATTTTTGTCCATTTATCCTGCCAAGCATCCTTTCCTATATTAAAATCCCAAGGAAAATCTTTTTTAAACTTATCGGGATTATATTGATGGTTTCCGCCGCCACCCTCTTCTTTGGTGATGTCAAGTGTAAACGAGCTTTTGTCAGTATGATTTTCTATTATTTCAACAGTTCCCTCTTTTGCAATAACCATGGAAAACAGTGTGAAATAGCCGTTCTTAAGCCTGTCGGCATCATTTAGATCTTTGGTAAAGGTAGCTGTAAGAAAACCGTTGTCTATGTAAAACTCACCTATCTTCTCATTATCGCATATAATAGGATATGTGCCGATCTGTGCTTTTAAAACATTCTGATCCGGAAGCTCTATTGTAAAATAACTTCCTCTCTTCACCTTTGGCATATGCTCTCTTGGAACATCCCATTTATATTCAGCCTTTATACCGTCATTTCTGCCCACCTTAGGCTGCGGTTCAACCTTATTTCCGTTAAGAACTATATATTGATTGTTCACAATATTTTCGTTCTTATCAGCAATATACATTTTATCAAGCTTTACATTTACATAGGGAGTAATGTTATTATCACCCTGCTGAACAGGTAAAGCATTCTGTATACCTGACATATTTTGCGGAGCAGACTGATTCAACAGGGCATCTTCCTGTGTAGCCTGAGCCTCCTCTTCTGTCTCATCTTCAGTCTTCTCTTCTGTATTTGAACTCTGTTGTTCAGTCGATTGTTGTTGTGCAGCACTGCTGCCCTCTGCGTGGATATAAGACGGCTGTACATTGGATACCAGTACGCCCATCAGCATAACCATTGCCATAAAAAGGCTGATTATCCTTTTATTTTTCTTGTACCACATAATAAAACCTCTCTTTCTACAAAACAGACATATCACTTGAAGTTAGCAAACGCTAACCACAGAGAAAACGGCTCTTTCAAGCCGAACAATAATAATTTTAAGCAAATTTAAAACCGATAAAATTATAAACCGATAAATGCTATAAATATATTTTTTCTATCTTACAATATATCGGACAAAAAATCAATAAAATAAGTCAAATTTAATTTTAATTTAATTAATATGAACACGGTATTGTTATAAAAACAATACGAATTAATTTTAATTCATAACTATGCTCAAGCCTGTTCTAAAGTTCCAAATTCGGCACCGCATTTAAGCTCATATCCGCAAAATCTTTTTTAAGAAACTTATGATATGCCGCCGCTCCTATCATCGCCGCATTGTCGGTGCAAAGCAACATACTCGGACACTTGAATCTGATACCGTTTTGCAGGCACAACTCCTTAAGTGTGTTTCTAAGCTTGGTGTTTGCCGCCACTCCCCCCGCAAGTGCAAAGGTACCCAAATTATGCTTCAGAGCAATTCTGATACAGTTATGGCTCAATGCATCTACCGCCGCCTTTTGAAAAGAAGCCGCCACATCAGGTACGTTTATTTCTTCGTTTTTCATCTCACGGGAATTTATATAATTAAGCACGGCTGATTTTAATCCGCTGAAGCTGAAATCATATTCGCTGCCGCTGACCTTTGCCCTTGGAAAAATAATTGCGTTCTCATTTCCGAGCCTTGCAATTTTATCTATCTTAGGCCCTCCAGGATAGCCTAAGCCTATCGCCCTCGCTATCTTATCAAACGCCTCTCCTGCCGCATCGTCTCTCGTCCTTGCAAGAATTCTATATTTATCATAGTCCTCCGCTATTATTATATTGGTATGTCCTCCCGACACCACCAAACATAAAAAAGGAGGATTAATTTCAATATCACCCTCATTGTCAATAAGATAATTTGCACTTATATGCCCGTGCATGTGATTTACCGCAATTAAAGGTTTTTTTGCGGCAATGCTTAATGCTTTTGCATAGGAGACCCCTACCAGCAGCGGTCCTACAAGCCCCGGTCCGTTGGTGACCGCAACAGCGGATAATTCGTTCACTGAAACATCAGCCTTTTTTAAAGCCAAATCCACCACCTGCGCAATGTTTTCCACATGATTTCTTGCCGCTATCTCCGGAACCACTCCGCCGTATACTGAATGAATGTCTATCTGCGAATTTATGATATTCGATAAAATTATGCGTCCGTTTCTTATAACAGAGGCTGCCGTTTCGTCACAGGAAGACTCTATTGCCAAAATCAAATTTTCCATATTATTCCTTAAACTGTAAAATAGTACTCATACCGTCCTTTCCGATATGAGTATTGCTGAATATTTTCTTTACATCATTTTCATAAATCAAGGGTCTGTTAAGCGAGGGACTGAAATGTGTAAGCCACAATTCCTTGACATTTGAATTCTTGGCAATATTGCACGCCTCCTCCATAGTCATATGCTTATATGCCGCAGCTTTTCTGCTGTCTTCATCAAATCCGTACATCCCTTCACATATTAAAAGATCCGACCCCTCGGCATTTTCTTCAATAGATTCGGTAGGTCTTGTATCCGTGGTATAGGTAAGCTTAAGTCCGCTCCTTGAACCTCCGCTTACCATATCGGGAGTATAAAGCCTGCCCTCATATTCCACGTTCTCACCGCTTTGCAGTATTTTCCAAAAATGCTTGGGTAAATCAAGCCTATTTGCTTTCTCCACATCAAACTTCGGCAGCCTGTCTACAGTAATCGTATAACCGTAGCAAAGCACATTGTGATTGACCTTGAAAGCCTTAATGTTATAATCATTTATATGAAATTCATCTTCATTTCCGTTTATCTCAAGGATATTTACCTCAAACGGAAGGTCGGGAGCAATCACCCTTAATGAAGCGACCACATTTCCTATCCCTTTCCCTCCTATTATAATTAAAGGCTCCGTCCTGTCCGAATTGCCCATAGTAAGAAGCAGACCCGGCAACCCGCTGATGTGATCTGCATGAAAATGTGTAATGCAAAGTATATCAATAGGCTTAAAGCTCCAGCCCTTTTTCTTTATTGCAACCTGTGTCGCCTCTCCACAATCCACTATAAGCGAGCTGCCGTTAAGTCTTGTCATCATGGATGTCAAATGCCTATACGGGAGCGGCATCATCCCTCCCGTTCCAAGCAAGCATACCTCAAGCATATTATCTCCTTTTTCATTATTATTGCATCCTCTGTGGGATTTTCATAGAAATGTTTCCTAACTCCAAGGTCTTTAAATCCTGCTCTTTCATAAAGAATAATAGCAGGCGAATTACTGACTCTGCACTCCAGGACCAACTCACTAATCCCTCTATCTCCAAGGCTCTTTTCCGCAAATGAAAGCAAAACAGAACCTATTTTTTTCTTTTTGAACTCCTCTTTTACCGCCACTCTTAAAATTTCAGCCTCATCCAAGACCGAATAAGCTATCAGATATCCCAATACCTCATCTCCGGACAGTATCACAAAAACGCTGTAATTATCATTATCATAGGCTGTATATAGAGCGGTGTAGCTGTAAGCATCTGAAAAGCTTGCCCTTTCAATCTCTAAAATCTGTCCTAAAATATTTTTTACATCTAATTCAGCCTGTAGACATAAATCCACAGGCTGTATTTCATTTTCATTAAAATTATTGATTTTTTCTGGCATATGCTTAATATTGCTCAAGCTTTCTAAACGCGACATCACCGGCAAATATACAATCCGCATACATTTTAGTGATAAATGAATGTGGCAGCCCTATATCAAAATCCGGCTTTTCGGTTTCGCCGTTCTCATAATAAACAGCCAGATCAAGCATTCTCTTAAGCTTTCCGTTTCCTATGCCGAGCAAAGCATCTGCCACATCTCTTTCAAGCTTAAGATCGGCAATAATCACACTCATTTCCATATCGGCAATCATAGGCAGCAGGCTGAACAACCCGATAAAATAGCCATCCGACTTTCTTTTTTTAAGAAACGGGACATTCGACGCTTCCATAAGCTTTTCCATAAACATTCCCCGAATATAGGCGTGTTTGGCAAATTCATCGCTTTTGCCCTCATTAAATCTTCTGGTAATGATCAGCATGAGCCAATTTCTAATCCCATTCTCTCCCAGTCTTAAAATACAGTCCATTATATCCTTTGTGCCATTCAGTTTTCCGTACTGCACCTTGTTTATTGTCTTAAAAAGCTGATAAACCAAAGCAGTATCGGTTTTTATTATACTCGCAATCTTTATAAAGTCTATTGTAGGTTTATTTAACTCGTTTATAATTCTGAAATAATTAAGTCTTGATGTATCAATGCTTTTATTTCTTATTATTACAGGCTTTTCGAAGAAATAGCCCTGATAATAATCAAACCCGGCGGTCTTAACCAATTCAAACTGTTCTCTGGTTTCTATTTTTTGAGCCAGCATAGTGATCGCGGAACCGTGATACTTCATCACCCTTCGTTTAAGGACATCAATCTCCTTACCTCTGACGTTTATTGTTATCACATCCATTAGCGGTACAAGCTTTGAAAAGGGTTCGCTTCCCACCGCATCCTTTATTGCAAACTTATAATCAAGCAATTTGTATTCCCTAATCTTATCAATAATTCCCTCCTGATAAAGAACACTTTCATCAAGGTCTATTATCACCTGTTCAGGTACAAGATTTCTGACAAAGTCATTCATGATAAGCTCACAATCAAAATTAATGAAAGCTCTCTTTGAATTCGATAGCTTTTGTATGTCAAACACGGTTATAGCATTTGCAACGAGCCTTTTTGTAGCCATGGCAGTATCTTGGATTACCGATTTGTCTTGATTTTTGGCATCTCTATATAAGAGCTCATAAGCCTTAACTCTCTCTTTTTTATCAAAAATAGGTTGTCTGGCGATAAAAATATCCATATATAAAAACTCCAATCAAAAAGGTCAGAAAAAATTACAATCCCGTCTAATGATCATACTATAACACGGCTAAAATATCAATATTTTTATTTTATTTAATTTGATTTTTTAAAAGCATATATCCGAATGTTCCGACTACAATCGAGGTAAGGGCATTAAATGAGGTTATTACTAAATTGTAATTTAGCGCAACCTTCGCAACCTCTTTTCCAAGAATCAGGATTTTGTAATAATATCCGATCAACGGATCGAAAATAACGTTAAACATCATGCCGCATGCCGATGAAATAATAACCGGCGCCAAAACCTTTTTATTGTCCGAAATATTTTTGATCTTAAACACCTTATGTGCAAATAAGCCGCAAATAATTCCTATAAAAAGCTTGCAAAAAAATGTTTTAGGCGCATAAACTATGTATACCGAATCAAGCAAATCGCCGATAGTCATACCCAATGCTCCGGCTATTCCGCCCTCAAGTCCTCCGATTAAAAGCGCGGCTAAAATCACCACTGCATTTCCCATATGTATTGACACCATATCCCCTGCCGGCAACGGTATCTTAAACTGTAAAAATGTAAATGCGGCATAGGATAATGCGGCAAAAACTCCTATTTGAGCTATTTTTTTTACTGTAATATTCACAACAATTATTCCTCCTTTTCATTGCTCACAATTTTATCCAATTGAATTTTAAGCTCCTGCAACAATTCATTTTCCTTTACTTTTTTAATTATTTGACCTTTTTTGATTATCAAACCCTCTCCATTACCGCCGGCTATTGCAAGCTCCGCATCTTTGGCCTCTCCGGGACCGTTTACCACACAACCCATAACGGCAAGCTTCATTCCTATTTTATAATCCTTAGCCACCTCCTCCACTCTCTTTGCAAGCGATATCAAATCTATGTTGGTTCTTCCGCAGGTAGGACACGATATTATCTCTATTTCATCATTTTTTAACCCCATAGCCTGTAATATACTTTTAGCGACCCTGATCTCATTTACGGGATCGGCTGTAAGAGAAACCCTTATGGTATCTCCTATTCCGGTATTAAGCATGATTCCAAGTCCGACCGCGGACTTTATAGAGCCTTTTTCAAGACCTCCCGCCTCCGTTACTCCTAAATGCAGCGGGTAGTCGTATTCCTTTGCAAAAATCTCATAGGCTTTAACACACATAAGTGTATTGGACGATTTTATGCTGACCACAAGATTATCATAATCCATATCCTCTATCAGTTTTACATTCCTTACAGCACTTTCCGCCAGAGCCTCTCCCGTAACTCTACCATACTTTGCTAAAATATCCTTTTCCAATGAACCCGAATTAACTCCCACCCTTATAGGGATATTGCGTTTTTTTGCCTCATTAACCACGGCTCTTAATCTTTCAATATTGCCGATGTTGCCGGGGTTTATCCTGATTTTATCAGCTCCGTTTTTCATAGCCTCAACAGCCAGCCTGTAATCAAAATGAATGTCGGCAACCAATGGTATATTTATTCTTGATTTTATTTCACTCAAAGCAAATGCCGCTCCCATGTCGGGAACGGCACATCTTATAATATTACAGCCTTCTTTTTTCAAGGCATTTATTTGTGCCACAGTAGACTCTACATCTGTGGTCTTTGTATTACACATAGACTGTATGGCGACAGGAGATCCTCCTCCTATTATCACGCCGCCTATACTGACCCTTCTTGTACCTTCTCTCTTAAACATATTACATCCTTTTCGGTATATCGACAGCAAGTAATTCCAGCGCTTTTTTCAGCACTCTTTCGGTTAATTGAAGTAACGCAATATATCCCTGTTTTTTCAATGTGTCATCTTCACAAATCACTTTTACATCGTTATAAAATCCGCTGAAACTGTTTGCCACATCGTAAATATATGCGCAAAGCTTGTTCGGAGAAAACTCACTATATGCCGTTTCAACGGCATTTGCGAACTCCGTTATCGAAAGCATAAGCTTTTTTTCCTTAGGCTGTTGTTCCTTATTAAGTATAAATATGCTGCTGTCCATACCCTCGCATTTTGCCAAAATTGATCTTATTCTTACCAAAGAATATAGAATATAGGGACCCGTGTTACCCTCATAAGAGGTGAATTTATTTGAGTCATAAATATAGTCCTTGGAGGGCTGATTTGAAAGATCTGCATATTTTATGGCAGCCATCGCTATAATTTCAGCAGCTTCTTTTTTCTCTTCTTCGCTCATTTCAGAATTTTCAAGCTTTTCAGCCATTGTGGCGGCGGTTTCATCTAACAGAGCTTTTAATGTCATCACTCCGCCGTCCCTTGATTTTAACGGCTTGCCGTCAGAACCACAAATTGTTCCGAAGCCTATAAATTTCATCTCGGTGCTGTCCTCTATCAGCTTACACTTTGCGGCAGCTCTGAAAACCTGTGTAAAATGCAGTTCCTGTCGCTTATCCACCACATAAATGATTTTGGACGGATTGAAGTCTTTTTTCCTTTGAACGATAGTAGCCAAATCGGTAGTGGCATATAATGAAGAACCGTCCGATTTTTGTATTATGCAGGGTGGGATTTCCTTTTTATCATCAGGATGTGCAACATCTATAACCAAAGCCTCGTTATCCTCTCTTGCATAGCCGTTTCTTCTCATTCTCTCAATCATGTCATTTATATATGGCTTAGCATCGGACTCACCAAGCCACAGATCAAAGCTTACGTTAAGTCTTCTATAGCTCTTTTTAAGATCAGCCACCGATACTCTTATTATATGCTTGAATAACACCGCATATGCACTGTTTCCCTCCTGTAAAAGTCTGGTTGCCTCAAGCGCCTCCTCGTAGTATTCTTTATCCTCCTTGGATTTTGCGGCTGCCCTCGGATATATTTCTCCAAGCTCCTCTATTGTAAATTGCGGTTCAAGGGTTTCTGCAAGCTCAAAATACTTGTTATTGAGCTTCGGCTTGAAATACTCAAGATCAGGTTTTACTCTTTTAAGCTCCGTGATTATAAGTCCCATTTGAAGACCGTAATCGCCTAAATGCACATCAGCTATCACTCTACAACCCATAAATCTTGCTATTCTCTTAAGAGCCTCTCCGATAATTGCGGAACGCAAATGTCCTATATGCAAAGCCTTTGCCACATTAGGACCGCCATAGTCCATAACTATAGTAGGCTTTCTATTGTCAAGGCTCACAGCCAAGTTCTTATCGCTGTTCATCTTTTCAAGATAATCGGCCAGGAACTCGCTATCAATGTCAAAGTTGATGAAGCCGGGACTTGCAACAGTCACATTAATAAGCTCACGTCTTTTTTTAAGCTCATTTGCAATATCACCTGCTATATCAAGCGGATTTTTCTTTAATTCTTTTGCCATTTTCATTGCCGAATTACACTGATACTCGCAAAGGTCGGGTCTGTCGGAGCTCTTCACCGATGCAAATTTTTTGTCGTAGCCCGCCTCAACCGTTGCCGATTGTATAATAAGCAATAATTCATCAACCAATTTTCTCATTAATTTTTCCCTTCCAAACTCAATATCTAGTCCAAGGCTCCTCGTATTTTTTCTTCATTTCCAAAACCCTTTTCAAATTTTTAAAATGAACATCTATGCTGTCATTTTCTTCTGAAATAAGCTCTAAAGAGCTTTCCATTACAATAAGATGCTCCTTTGTCCATTCCTGCCTGTGTTTTTGCAAAACTCTTATTTTTTCAACATTTGTTCTGCAATCCAGGAATTCAGAAATTAGAGGGTCTATTTTCTTTTTTCCAGGCATTTTTGCCCCTCCTTAACCACAGATACCAATTCGTCAACAATGCTGTTGCAAAGCTCCTTATCCTTTGCTTCCACCATAACTCTTATTAAATGCTCCGTACCGCTTGCACGAATTAAAATTCTGCCGTCATTCCCCAATTTTCTTTCGGCATTTTCAACTGCAACTCTTAATTCTTCCGCCGCAAGTGCCTTTGCCTTATCTTTAACCTTAACGTTTTTGAGTACCTGAGGGTATATTACCAGTTTTTCTTTGAGCTTGGAAAGCTTTTGCTTACTTGAAAGCAATACCTCCATTATCATTATAGCAGTTAATATGCCGTCTCCGGTAGTCTCATATTTTGAAAAAATGATATGACCAGATTGCTCACCTCCCAGCAGGTAGCCCTCCTTCATCATTTTTTCACAAACATTTCTGTCACCGACATCCGTTATTTCACAGCGTATCCCGATCTCCTCGAACGCCTTTATCAAGCCTATGTTTGACATCACGGTAGTCACAACCGTGTTATCCTTAAGCTGCAGATTATCCTTAAGATACTTTCCGCAAATATATAAAATCCCGTCGCCGTCAATCACCTCTCCCTTGTCATCCACGACAAAGCATCTGTCGGCATCGCCGTCAAATGCAAAGCCGATATCCAAAGCTTTTTCCTTTACCAATTTCTGCAAAGCCTCTATATGGGTAGATCCGCAATCCACATTTATGTTTAAACCGTTTGGCTCATTATTTATAACATATGTTTTGGCAAGCAGAGCGTCAAATACGTGCTTCCCTATATTAAATGAGCTGCCGTTGGCAAGATCAAGTCCTACATTCAATCCCTTATAAGACCTTGTGGCAAGCGATATCAAATGTCCGATATACCGATTTCTGCCTGCGGCAAAATCCACGCTTCTACCTATGTTTTCTTTCTTTGCAAATGGTAATTCGGGATTGTTTTTATCCAAATATTCCTCTATCTTTAATTCAACGTCTTCATTTATTTTCATTCCGTTAGATCCTATCAGCTTTATTCCGTTATCAAAATACGGATTGTGGCTTGCCGATATCATTATTCCGCAATCAAAGCCCTCCGATGTGACAGCATAAGATACGCAGGCTGTGGTGGTTACATGCAAAAGATATGCATCAGCTCCCGATGCCGCAATCCCTCCGGCAAGAGCGTATTCAAACATATAGCTGCTGAGCCTCGTGTCTTTTCCTATAACTATCTTCACATTCTCATTGTCTTCTTTAAGTGTTCCGAAATAATAGCCTAAAAATCTGCCTACCTTAAATGCATGCTCCGCTGTCAGATCAACATTCGCTTCTCCCCTAAAGCCGTCCGTTCCAAAATATTTTCCCATAATACCCCGCTTCTTTTTATTTAATAAAAGTACATAAATATCTCTTTATTTTAATAGCTTTGATAGGTAAAGTCAAGCAAAAGCTGTTACAAATCTATATTTGCCGTCCTTGCGTTCTCATAAATAAACTGTCTCCTGTTTGAAACATTATTACCCATAAGCAGCTCGGTAACAAGACTGGCATTTTTTGCGTCATCTATTCCGATTTTCATAAGAGTTCTGGTCCCGGGATTTAAAGTGGTTTCCCATAATTGTTCCGGATCCATTTCTCCAAGTCCCTTATATCTTTGCAGCGTAAATTTACTTCCGTGCTCCTTTTTATACTTGTTTAATGCCTTATCATCATATAAGTATATTTCCTCTTTTTTGGAATTCGTAAGCTTATATAGAGGGGGCATAGCCTTATAGACATGACCTTTGCTTATGAGCTCCGGCATAAATCTGTAAAACAGAGTGAGTAATAATGTGGAAATATGCGCCCCGTCAACATCGGCATCAGCCATAATAATGATCTTGTCATATCTTAGCCTGCTGATATCGAAATCATTGCCGTAGCCCTCCAAAAAACCGCATCCGAATGCATGTATCATAGATTTTATCTCTTCATTTGCAAGCACCTTGTCAATGGATGCCTTTTCCACATTCAATATTTTTCCTCTTATAGGCAAAATCGCCTGTGTTTTTCTGTCTCTTGCACTTCTTGCGGAGCCTCCTGCCGAATCTCCCTCTACTATAAAGATTTCGCATTTTTTACTGTCATTGCTCTCACAATTTGCAAGCTTTCCGTTAGTCTGAAATGAAAATCTTTTTTTAGACAGAATACTGCTCATTGCCTTTTCTTCAGATTTACGCAGCTTTGCCGCTTTTTGGGCATTTTCTATTATCAGCTTAAGCTCATCAGGGTGTCTGTCCAAATACAGCATTGATGCCTCATTAAAGACCTTTAATACCGCACTTGAGGCATCCTGATTATCAAGCTTTGTCTTGGTCTGTCCTTCAAATCTCGGGTCAGGGTGCTTTATAGAAATCACGGCGGTGATACCTGTTCTTATGTCGGCTCCCGTAAAATTTGTGTCCTTATCTTTTAATATTCCGAGACCTCTTGCGTAGGAGTTTATGGTGTTTGTAAGAGCGGTCTTAAAGCCCGTGATGTGAGTTCCACCCTCCGAATTAAAAATCGTGTTGCAAAAGCCTATGATATCCTCGTGAAAATCATCCGTGTACTGCATGGCGATTTCTACAGAAATATTGTCAGCCTCTCCTTTAAAGAACATACAGGGTGTAATAGGATTAAGTCTGTTCGTCATCTCCTTAACAAAGCCCACAATTCCGTCAGGCTCATGATATGTGATCGAGTGGCTTTCCTCCGTTCTTTTATCCTCAAATATTATTGTAAGATTAGGATTCAAATATGCTGTTTCGTGCAGTCTGCTCATGATCTCATTGACACCGAATTCTATGCTGTCGAATATTTCGCTGTCAGGGAGAAATTTTACATAGGTACCCGTTTCCCTGGTACTGCCGATTACAGGCAAAAGTCCGTCCTCAAGCTCTATTTTAGGAATGCCTCTTTCGTATCTGTCATAATAGATGTTATTATTCCTGCTGATTTTTACTTCCATATACTCAGACAATGCATTAACCACCGAAGATCCGACCCCGTGCAGTCCTCCGCTCGTCTTATATGCACCGTCTCCGAACTTCCCCCCGGCATGCAATGTGGCAAATACCAGTCTTTCAGCACTCACTCCCTTTTGGTGCATTTCTACGGGAACCCCTCTTCCGTTATCAAACACGACAGCCGATCCGTCCTTTTCGAGGGATACATTAATCATTGTACAAAATCCCGCTAAATGCTCGTCAACACTGTTATCCACTATCTCGTATATGAGATGATTCAGCCCCTTTCTTGAAAGACTTCCTATATACATTCCGGGACGCTTCCTTACCGCCTCAAGTCCCTCCAATACCGTAATACTGTCTGCTCC
>JBGZAX010000062.1:0-4433 GCA_041844335.1 Lachnospiraceae bacterium | reverse complement strand
TTGCTATTGTCAAATCCGACTGAAATTCATTCGACAACTCATAAAATTTCCTATGCACCTCAAAGGCTTCTTCCTTTGTTTTTACATCGGCTATCTTCTTTTTCAATTCCTTAAGCCCTGATAAAACCTTCTTATCATCAACTCTTGTATAAGGCATTTCTGAAAACTTCATAATTTAAGCCACCTCAATTTTTTAAAATATAACAGATATATTATACCGACTGATTGAATAAATTGCAACTACAAATTAGATGGTGGAATTCTTTTATTCTTCTTCTTCTATTTTTATGCTTGTCGTCTCTGAGTACAAATAATCATCCTCTTTTACATCAAGTTGCATACTGTCCTTAATAACATAATGAGATGCATCATTGTTAGGATTTACAGTGGTCATTGTAGTTTTCATCAGGATTCCTATTACAGCACCGACCACTAAGGCAATTAATATATACATATCCGTTCTCCTTAAGTTAAGTATAATATTATCTGAATAATTATATAGACTATAACAGCAGAAACAAGTGAAACTCCTATAAGCTTGGGTATACTTGAAGGAAGCTCTCCGACCAGTTTTCCGGTCTGTGCATTTATGGCAAAGGTATAGATCTTATCCTTGTATCTTGTATTAAGTATCCAAACAGGTATAAAAACATATCTTACTTTGCTGTTTTTTACATCTATTGCATAGCTCTTCACATTAATTTCATCATAAGTTGCGGTCTTTGAAAACTCTGAAATTATACTCTCCTTTATCCTCTTGTTTGCCCTTACGGAACAAACTTTTGAGTCTTCATCATAGTTGTCCGCCAAATAGCCCGCCATAAACGCCGCATTATAATCCTTAAGCTCATTAAAATCATATGGCTCCAGACTGTCCATATACTTATTATCCATACTTGTAGATGCATCCACCGGTATAGAGGAAAAGCTCAAAGAGCCTTCTCTTTTCACATCATAATATGCTGTCTTGGTATACTCCGTATCTCTTGATGTCCAAGTACTGATATCTTTGCCTTCAAATCTAACCTTGGCGTATACATCACAGTCAAACAACCAAAACGGTACATATAGACCGGTGATTTTATCAATCTGATGTTCGCTATTAAACGATTTGGGAAGCAACAACTTACCCTTATAAAAATTCTTAAATGCTTTCATTGCATAATTCTTATCCAATTTGAACGGAATTATGCAGTCGGGTGCCACGGCATCATTGTCATTGTCCTGTATGGTTATCTTATTTCCACAGTATACACACTCCGTCGCAACGGTATTTTCGCTTACCGTAACCTTTGCACCGCAGGAATTACAGCTGTAATACTTCATCCCGATAAGATCATTTTTCTCATAATCGTCCCATTTTGCATCCTGACTGTCTTCAGAACCAGCCATGGCATTATCTGTATTTTCAATTTCCTCTATGTCATACTCACTGTCGCAATATTCGCATTTTAATTTTTGGCTTGAGATATCGAACACCATAGTTCCGCCACAATTAAAACACTTATATTGTTTCATATCCGCCATTTTATCCCTCCTCGTATATAATCTGCGCCGAAACCAATTTTACACAAAGTATAAATAATTCCACAGCCTCCTTAAGCTCTTTAATTTCCGGAAAAGACGGAGCTATTCTGATATTTGAGTCATTGGGGTCTATTCCGTAAGGAAATGTGGCTCCGGCATCTGTAAGTACAAGCCCTGCCTCCTTTGCCTTCGACACAATTTTTTTTGCGCAACCTTTTAAAGATTCAAATGATATAAAATATCCTCCGTTCGGATCCGTCCATTCGGCTATTCCTAACGGCTTTAATTCTCTTTCAAAGGAATTTGTGATAAGCTCAAACTTAGGGCGCATTATTTCCGCATGTTTTTTCATATGTTCGGTTATTCCGTTAATATTTTTAAAAAACCTTACGTGTCTCAGCTGATTTATCTTGTCGTGTGATATACATTGCATGGACATATGTTTTTTTATCTCGGCTAAATTTTCCTTTGATGATGCAATGCCTGAAATTCCGGATCCGGCAAAGCTTATCTTGGAGGTTGAAAAAAACACATAAGCAAGATTAAAATTACCAGCTCTTTCACATTCATCAAGTATGTTCAGAATTTCGTCCTTTTTGTCGAATTTTATATGATGGACGCAATAGGCGTCGTCCCAAAATATTCTGAAATCCTTCGCCTTAGGCTTAAGAGCCGCAAACCTCCTTACCGTTTCATCACTGTAGCTGTACCCCTGCGGATTGGAATACTTGGGAACGCACCATATACCCTTTATACTGTCATCATCTCTTACAAGTTCTTCCACCATGTCCATATCGGGACCGTTTTTTGTCATCGGAACATATATGAGCTCCATACCGAAATGCTCTGAAATTTTAAAATGCCTGTCATATCCGGGAGCAGGACACAAAAATTTTATTTTATCAAAACGGCTCCAAGGGATATTCCCCAAAATTCCATGCGTATATGCCCTTGATACGGTATCAAACATAATGCTTAGACTTGCATTGCCGAACACTATGACATTTTCTTTATTTACTCCGACCATATCGGCTAATAAAGACTTGGCCTCTAAAATACCATCAAGCATTCCATAATTTCTCACATCTGTTCCGTCAGAAGCGTTAAGGCTTTCATTACTGTTTAATACGTCAAGAACGGGCATGCTTAAATCAAGCTGTTTCTTAGAGGGCTTGCCTCTTGACATATCAAGGTTTATTCCCTTGTTTTTGATATCATCATACTGCTTTTTTAAGCCGGCAATAACCTCTGCCAGCTCCTCTTTTGACATTTTCGAGTATTCCTTTACAATCATAAGCTAATATAGTCCTTTCTAATCATTTCATAATTACAAGTCATCAAAATCGACACGAACTAAGCACAAAGCCTTATAATAGCATCCGCAAACATTTTGGCACTCATTCTTAAGACGTCTAAATCCATAAACTCATCAGCTCCGTGCATATGATTATCAACACCCTCCACCTCACAGCCGAAAGCCACTCCGTTATCCACGTGATGTACGTATGTTCCGCCTCCCGTACTGTGCGGAACTCCCTTTTTGTTAAAGTAGTCCTCATAAACGTTAAGCAACGTACTCACAAAAAATGAATCGGCAGGCACATGATGAGGAGGTACCATTTTTTCCTCTTTCATCTCAAGACCTATCTTCGCAAGATTTTTCCTTATAACTTCAGTTAAATTATCATCATTTGCACAAAGAGGCGCCCTGCAATCAAAGGTTCCGCTTAAATTCCCGTTTTCAAAAGTAAGAATATTAAGTGAAACCGTAAGATTTCCCGATATTTCGTCATTCATGGCAACACCTATACTTTTGCCGTAATAGTCTCCGTATGGAAATAATTTCGCTAAACCCTTTATTGAATCATTAGCCGTGCCGTCAGCTAAGTCTATCCTTGATAAAATCGTCAGCATAGCTGTCAGTGCATTATTCGAGCTTTCAGGAAAGGCTGCGTGACCGGCTTTGCCGGCAATGTACAGCTTTACATCGTCATTATCCTTTTTAACAGTGATTTTTATATTATCATCATCTATTAAATTATTCACGATATTTCTGAGTTCTTCCTCCGATATTCCGGAAATAACGGCATCTGCCTTTCCCGGAATCACATTGCTCTTGGAACCTGAATGTATGCTCAACACATTTATTCCGTTGTCGGAAGTCTTAAATACACCCGTAAATTCGCTTGATAATCTGCCTTTTTCCGTATTTACCACGGGGAATTCGGCATCGGGAGTAAAGCTCATCTTGGCGGGTTTTTCTTTGGAATAGTAATAATCAAGATCGCTACTGCCGCACTCTTCGTCCGTTCCAAGTATCATACGGACGCCCTCTTTAAGCTCATAGCCGAGTTCCTTTACAGCTCTCATTGCAAAAATGGCGGCAATTGCGGGTCCCTTATCATCGGCTGTTCCTCTGCCATAGATCTTGTTATCCCTTATCACAGGCTTAAAGGGCTCGCAAACAGTCCAGCCATCACCCTCCACCACAACATCAAGATGAGCCAAAATATCAAGCCCGTATTTTTTATCATTAATATCGGCAGTCAATACATAATTGTCATAGTTGGTGGTCTTAAATCCGTAGCCGTTCAATAAATCTTCAGCATATAATAAAGCCCTTTGCACATTTTCTCCAAACGGCATATCATCTTTTTTATCCGATGTCTTACTGTCTATCTCAATAAGAGCCTTTAATTTTTCTACCATTTCATCAAAATGTGCGTCAATATAATCATTTATATCCTTATTTATCATTAAATCCGCCCCTTATTTATAATTCACTATATTCCCGAATTCCTCTTTTAATGAGGACCCTCCTACCAGACCTCCGTCAATATCCGGCATCGAAAAAAGCTCCCTTGCGTTAGCCGCTTTTATTGAACCGCCGTACTGAATTCTTATAG
>JBGZAX010000061.1:0-7846 GCA_041844335.1 Lachnospiraceae bacterium | reverse complement strand
TTTTTATGAACAAATTATCTAAAGTCTTTTGTACAGCACTGTTATCCGGAGTTATTGCAATTTCGCTTACCGCTTGTAATAAGAATTCAAGCAATACAACTATGGAAACAAAGCCGTCTTCCGAATCTCAAGGAGAAAATGTAGCTGTGGATAATTCTATAGTAATAGGAATACCACATGACTTAGACAGTCTTGACCCACACTATTCAAAGTCGGCAGGAACTAGAGAAGTTTTATTCAACATTTTTGAAGGCTTATTAAAGCCTGCATCTAATGGAGAGCTTTTTTGTGCTGTTGCCGGTGAATATAGAGTTGAAGACGATGGTCTGAAGTACATATTTACCTTGAGAGATGGTGTTAAATTTCACGATGGTACGGATGTTACTACTGAGGATGTAATATTTTCGTTAAAACGCTGTGCCGGACTTAATGGTGATGAACCTATAGTTCCGGCTTTTTCTTATGTAGAGAGTATAGATGAAAAGGACGGTAAAGTGGAAGTTACATTAAATCAAAAGCATCCTGAAATATTATATGCTTTCACAGTTGCTATTATACCGAAAAAGGCTGTAAATGATGAGGACGTTTTGGCAGATGCGATAGGAACCGGTCCATTTAAATTTGAAAACAGAGAAGTTCAGAATTATTTGGAGCTGAAAAAGAACGATGACTATTACGGTGAAAAAGCTCATCTTGACAATGTCAAATTTAAGGTGATAGCTGATTCAAGTATGATAGCTAATGAGCTGAAAAGCGGCAGCATACAGATGTTTTGTCGTGTAAATGATGCACAGGCTAAAGAGGCTGCTAATGTCTGCAATATATTAGAGGGTAATATGAACATCGTTCAGGCACTATATTTAAATAATGCCAAGGAACCGTTAAATAATGAAAAGATAAGACAGGCATTATGTTATGCTGTCGACAGACAAAAGATATTAGATCTTTTATTTTCGGGAAAAGGTCACATAATAGGCAGCAGTATGGTGCCAAGCTTTGAAAAATATTATATGCCGGAGCTTGAAAATGCTTATGAATATAATGTAGAAAAGGCCAAAGAGCTGTTAAAAGAGGCGGGGTACGAGAACGGCTTTGAATTGGAAATTACCGTACCGTCAAACTATCAGCAGCACGTGGACACGGCTCAGGTAATTGTGGAGCAGTTAAAGGAGATCGGAGTTAAGTGCAAGATTACGCCTGTAGATTGGGCTACTTGGCTTAGCGAAACTTATAAGAATAGAAAATTTCAATCTACCGTGATCGGAGTCGACGCAAGTACATTGTCGGCAGAGGCTTTCTTATCAAGATTTAATTCCGACGCTCCAAATAATTTTATTAATTTTTCTGATGAGGAATACGATGCCAAATATAATGAGGCACAGGAGTATGAGAGTCTTGACGAGCAGGCGGTTATATATCAGGAGTGTGAAAAAATCCTATCTGATAGGGCAGCCAGCGTATATTTACAGGACATGGTAAATCTGGTAGCGTTAAATAAGGATTATGAAGGTTATGAATATTATCCCTTATACATAATAGATGCTGCAAAGATTAAGAAAGTAAATAAATAATACATTAATGAATACAAAACTATTTTTTAAAAAGCTGTCGGGAATGTTTATAACGGTTGTGATAATAACATTATTGACATTCTTCGGCTTTGAGCTTGTAAAATCGGATGCGGCTTTAGTGATATTGGGTACCGAGGCAAGCACTGAACAGATTAATGAATTACGTGAAAAATTGGGTTTAAATGAGCCTATACTAACCAGATATTTAAAATATATAGGGAAGATAGCCAATGGAAACTTTGGCGACTCTTTTATATATAAAGACAAGGTATCGAATATAATAGGAGAAAAGCTGATTATTACTGCTACAATGGCTCTTATAGCTATGCTTATAGTGGTTGGAATAGGCTTGACGGTATCTATTATTTCCGCTTTAGTAAAAGATAGTCCGATTGAAAAAATATTGGTTGTAACAAATCAGATAGTGATGTCTATACCGGCATTTTTTTCGGGCATGATAATCACATTGGTCTGTGGTTTTATTTTTAAGATGTTTATACCTGGGAAATTTGTATCATATAAGGAAAACTTTATAGAATTTATTAAATATATGATATTTCCGTCAATTGCTATAGCTATGCCGAAGTGTGCCATGACTATAAGGTTACTTACAGGTAACATAAGAGCCGAATATAACAGCCCTTATGTAAAAACGGCAATAAGCAGAGGTAATTCGAAGATCAGAATATTATTGTCACATGTGCTTAAAAATTCCCTTTTACCGATTATTACCTTTCTTGGAATGACAATAACAGACATTCTGGCTGCCGGAATAGTGGTGGAACAGGTTTTTGATGTACCCGGTATCAGCAGGTTGCTGGTAAACGGAATTTCTAATAGAGATTATCCCCTGGTACAAGCTATTATTTTAGTGATAGCAATAGTAATAGTATCTGTTAATATTTTGGTAGACTTGACATATAGTCTATTAGACCCGAGGCTGAAGGTAAAATAAGATGAGATTTATAAGCAAAAATCCTATATATCAAAGACTTAATAATTCTCTTTTTATAATGGGGTTTGTTCTGTCAATTTTTATGATATCGGTGATAGTGACGGGTTTTTTTTGGACTCCGTTTGATCCTGCCGCTATGTCTGTAGAAACAAAACTTGCCGCTCCTAATATATCGCACCCTTTTGGCTGTGATAATATGGGAAGAGATATATTAAGCAGAGTGATGATAGGCAGCGGATTTACTTTGACCACAGGATTTTTAACTGTGATTATAGGGTTGTTTTTTGGAATAGTCATAGGTGCCTTTACAGGCTATTACGGCGGTATAATAGATGAAGTGATTATGAGAATTAATGATGCTATATTGGCTTTTCCGAGCGTTTTACTGGCACTGATATTCGTCAGCGTATTTGGAGTCGGAAAAGAGAAATTGATTATTACTCTCGGCATTATCTTTATCCCAAGCTATACAAGGATGATAAGAGGAGAGGTGATAAAACTTAAGAACAAAGACTTTGTGAGCTTGGCACGCCTCATGAAGGTCTCCGATTTAAGAATAATATTCGTGCATATATTGCCTAATGCTCTGCCTGTGATTATATCTACCGTTGCTATAGGTTTTAATAATGCCATTTTGGCGGAGGCGGCACTTAGTTTTATAGGAGTGGGAGTTCGCCCTAATGAGGCGTCTTTGGGTAAAATGTTGTCGGAGTCGCAGGGTTATATAGCTACGGCACCGTGGTACAGCCTGTTTACCGGCGGTTTTATTGTGCTATTGATCTTGGGTTTCAGTATGATAAGTGAGGGTATAGCTCGTGGCAAACGAAATGCTGAAAGTAAGCAATTTAACGATTAAATTTAATAACAACGGGATAAATACTGCGGTGGTGGATGATTTTTCTATGTCTATGAAGGAGAGGGAAATATTCGGAATAGTAGGAGAATCGGGTTCAGGCAAAACCATGACGGCAAGTGCAATAGACGGAATTTTGCCAAGCGATGCCCAAATCACCGGAGGCAGTATAAGCTTTTTAAATAATGATATTTTGAAATTAAAAGAAATAGATAAAAGAAAAATCTGCGGCAGTAAAATAGGAATGATTTTTCAGGAGCCTTTAACCTCTCTAAATCCCGTATATAAAATCGGCAGACAAATAGAGGAAAATCTTTTATTGCACACCGACCTGTCCGCCAAATCAAGAAAAGAAAGAGCGATTAATATGCTTAAATTGGTCGAAATATCCGATGCCGATAAGGTTTATTCTATGTACCCGCATCAATTGTCAGGCGGAATGAGACAAAGGGTGATGATAGCTTCTGCTATAATACATTCGCCTAAGCTTTTAATAGCAGATGAGCCGACTACTGCACTTGATGTGTGTGTTCAGGCGAAGATAATTGATCTTTTAAAAAAGATAAATATTGAAATGGGAGTGGGAATTATATTTATTTCTCATAATTTGCTGGTTATAAAAAAGCTGTGTAGCAGAGTTATTGTGATGCAGAGAGCTAAAGTGGTGGAGTTCGGTGATACATTGGAATTATTTGAAAATCCAAGTGAAGAATATACGAAAAAATTGATTTCTTCGTTAAAAATTTGGAATAAATGAATAATTATATTATAAGGTATTTAAAGAATTTATGTATTTGCGGTGTTATATAAAAATTTGATGTTATATATGATAAGGATAAAAAATGAGCAATGATATAAATGCTGTAACTATAAGGAATTTGAGCGTTTATTATAAAAAAAATATCATTCTGAATAATATAGGCTTTGATATATTTGATGGGGAGGTCATGGGTATGCTTGGAGCAAGCGGCTGCGGAAAGACCTCGCTTGCCAAGGCCATACTTGGTATGGATGTGTCATATAAGGGAGATATTATATTGAAGTATAAAAATCCTATGATGGTCTTTCAGGATTCTTTATCTGCCTTAAATAAGGTAAAAAAAATAGGCTGGCTGTTAGAGGAGCCCTTAAGATGTCAAAATAAGATGTCGAAGAGCGATATGAGAATTAAAGCAGAACAGATGCTGTTAGACATAGGTTTAGATGAAAGTTATTATAACAGATATCCTATAGAGCTGTCGGGTGGGCAAAGACAGAGGGTTTGCGTTGGAATAGCATTAATAGGAGGAAGCAAGTTTATAGTGTTGGACGAAGCGACATCATCTCTTGATGTGACTGTACAGCAAAGAATACTTGGACTTTTAAAAAAATTAAAGAAAAAACATAATCTTACATATTTATTTATTTCTCATGATATAAATGTTATTTATCAGATATGTGATAGGGTAATGGTCATGAATAAAGGGAAAATAATAGAAATAGGCGATACAAAGGACATTTTTTTAAATCCTAAATCTGAATTTACAAAGGATCTGATAAGGGCATCATTACTTGAATGATTTAATGTCGACTGTTCGGATATTGACAAATTGGCTCGCCTTGAACAAACAAATTCTCTCGGCTTATCTGAAATGTTCGCCTTATGAATTGTTTGAGTACGCCTGATCAAGACTTTGAAACGGTTCAGCATTTATGTGATAATTGTTATGAAAGGCAAAGGGGAATTTATGTCAAATAAAAAAACGGTAATTATAGGTGTTTCCGGAGGAATAGCCGCGTATAAAATAGCTTCATTATGCAGTATACTTTCAAAGGCGAGCTTTGATACACACGTGTTAATGACGAAAAATGCGACTAATTTTATCACAAAAACCACATTTGAAACATTAACCTCTAATAAATGTATAGTAGACACCTTTGACAGAAACTTTAATTTTGATGTTGAGCATATATCCCTTGCTAAAGAAGCCGATGTATTTTTAATAGCTCCGGCTACCGCTGATATTATAGCTAAGACAGCACACGGTATTGCAGACGATATGCTGACCACTACTTTTTTGGCAAGCACATGTACAAAAATAGTTGCCCCCTCCATGAATACGCAGATGTACAATAATCCTATAACCGTCGATAATATTGATAAGCTGAAACGATACGGTGTGGAGGTGATTACTCCGGCTACAGGTCTGTTGGCCTGTAAAGACACCGGAATAGGAAAAATGCCGGAGCCTGAAATTCTTTACTCTTATATAGAAAAAGCTATAAGTCAAAAAGATCTTATAAATAAAAATATACTTGTAACAGCAGGACCTACTAAAGAAAAAATAGACCCGATTAGATATATTTCGAACCGTTCCACCGGGAAAATGGGTTATGCCATAGCTAAAGCGGCGGCAAATAGGGGAGCGAATGTGACATTGGTCAGCGGAACAAGGGCATTAACTGAAATACCATTTGTAAAAACTGTGTATATTGATAGCGCAGAGGATATGTTTAATGAAGTTACCGGAAGCTCGGACAATTACGATATAATTATAAAGGCAGCCGCTGTAGCCGATTATAGACCTGCCGATGTAAGCGAGCATAAAATCAAAAAGTCGGACAGCAATCTTGAAATAAGGCTTGAAAGAACCGATGATATATTGAAGCACTTGAGTGAAAACAAGCCTAAAGGTCAATTATTGTGCGGATTTTCTATGGAAACAAGGAATTTGATAGAAAACTCTAAAAAGAAATTAAATTCCAAGAATTTAGATATGATAGTTGCAAATAATCTTTTGGAAAATGGTGCGGGTTTTGCACATGATACTAATAAGGTTACAATAATCACAAGGGATAAAGAACTACAGCTTAGTCTCATGTCAAAGGATAATGTGGCAAATGCGATATTGGATGAGCTTATAAATATTATGAATTAGAAAATGGCGGTTTAAAAAAGCCGCCATTTTCCATATCCTATTTAAATTGTCTGTCTGGTGACATCTTTTATCCACTTATTGCTTTTATACCTTATTAAACACATGGGAACCTTTATCACTTCATCAAAAAGCAGCAGGATATAGACAATTCTTACATCTAAATAAAGTATAAAGCCTGCAATCAAGCCCGCCGGAATCGAAAATAACCACATTGAAGAAACATCAATTATAAGTCCTGTTTTACTGTCTCCGCCGGCTCTAAATACACCGACTATCATAGTGGTATTTACTGCCTGACATACGAAGATAAATGCTAAGACCACCAACATATGAGATAGATACATATTTGCTTCAGGGGTTAATTTCATATATTTTATAGGTAAATCTTTTAGTAACAGAATCAAAATACAGCTTATGCTTGCTAAGACAAAGGATAGTTTCAAATATTTTTTGGCATAAATTTTAACTCTCTGTTTTTCACCCTCACCTATCATTTTTCCGAGCATCACGGCGGTAGCCATAGCCACTCCGAGCGATATCACCTGAGCCAGCTGCTTTGTGACCATAGCTATTGCATTTGCGGCAGCCGCCGAGGTGCTTATCTGACCTATTATGGCGGAATTTGCGGAGATTGCCACTCCCCAAAGCATCTCATTTATGATTACAGGAGTGCTGTATTTGATAAAATCTTTTAACATCAGTCTGTCTACATGAAGCATATATTTCGGAATTATCTTTAAATAGCTGTTTTTCTTGTTTGATAAATAAATCACCACTATCAGCTCAAACACTCTGGCACATATTGTGCCTATAGCAGCTCCTACTACTCCAAGCCTCGGCAAGCCGAATAATCCGAAAATTAAAACAGCGTTTACGGATATGTTTATTAAAAGAGAAATTCCGTAAACAACCGTAGATATTACGACCCTTTCCATGCTGCGAAGTGTGTTAAAATAAATAGTCGTGACAGTAGAGATGATATATGTAACGCAAACTATTCGCATATAGGTAGAGCCAAGAGATATAACCGTAGGATCGTGACTGTAAATACTCATCAGTGTTTTCGGAATAAATATTGCTCCTATGGTGAATATAGCTGATACAATAAGTGAAATGTCAATAGAAATTGCGAGTACATTTTCTATTGCCTTGATATTTTGTTTGCCCCAGTACTGCGAATTAAGTATACTGGCTCCTGATGTGATTCCGAATACTATTAAGACCAATATGAATAATATTTGATTGGCTAAGGAAACCGCTGAAATGGCTGATTCATCTATCCGTCCGAGCATTACAGTATCGGCTGCGGTAACTCCAACATTGATAAGGTTTTGGATAGCCATAGGCATTACAAGCGCGAACGTTTTTTTATAAAAGCTTTTATTTTCTTCTTTAGAAAGACTAAGTGTAGCGTTCATTGAAAATCCTTTCAAATATTTTTTATATATTATTTAAAAATCAAAGACGCACTCAGTCTGTCATTTCTTTCAAAGTCAAATCGAATAGCCTAAGTAAGAAATGTGTAGACCGGTGCCTGCTTAAAAAAATC
>JBGZAX010000060.1:0-18386 GCA_041844335.1 Lachnospiraceae bacterium | reverse complement strand
GTTGTTAAAAAAGAAAAAATATCTTTAATGACTGAGGACAGCTCATTGGATATAGGTTTCGGCTCAAAGGCTCTCAGCTCTACGCCTGAGAACTCTTCATACACAGTGCTTCGTGCCACATTTGATAAATGGTTGGCGGAGCAGGCTGAAGAGGCAGGTGCGGAAATCCTGACAGGAATATTGGTGGAAAATCTGATAATGGACGGAGAAAAGGTAGTAGGTATAGAGGCTACGGGAGAAGAAATTTACGGAGATGTGGTGATATTGGCAGATGGTGTAAACTCTCTGCTCGCTCAGAGCATAGGAATGAAGAAGGAGCTTGAGCCGAATCAGGTAGCTGTGGGTGCAAAGGAAGTAATAAGACTGGGCGAAGAAGTTATTAATCAGCGTTTCGGACTGAAAGACGGTGAGGGTATGTCATGGCTGTCCTGCGGAGATCCTACAAAGGGAGGTTTCGGCGGCGGTCTGTTATATACAAACAAGGATACGGTGTCTGTCGGTATCGTGGCGACATTAAGCGATATTTTGCATAGTGACACTCCTATTAATCAGCTTTTGGACAGATTTAAGGAGCATCCTGCCATAGCGCCTTATATTGAAGGCGGTGAAACTATAGAATATTCAGGACATCTTGTTCCGGAGGAAGGTATTCATATGGTGCCTGAGCTATATAGAGATGGTGTTTTGGTAACAGGTGATGCTGCCGGATTTTGCATCAATCTGGGATTTACAGTTAGAGGAATGGACTTTGCGATAGAGTCCGGTCGTTTGGCTGCTGAAACGGTTATAAAGGCTCATGAAAAACAGGATTTCAGCAAAGAAACTCTTTCATATTATCAAACTCTTTTAGATAACAGCTTTGTAATGCGTGATATGAAGCAATGCAAGGGATTCCCTACAATACTTGGAAGCAGAGGTATATTTGAAGATGTACCGGAGGTAGCCAACGATATAGCTGCTAAGGCTTTTACAGTAGATGGAAATCCGGGTTCAGATATGATTGCGTCCATAGTTAATTCTCTGGCACAGCGTACAAGTGCGTCTGACCTTGTTGGATTTATTACGAAAGTATTGGAGGCGTTTTGATTATGAAAAAATTAAAAATAGAAGATAAATTAGGATTGACTTTATTTCATGTGGACGAAGAAGATCCGCACATAACAATCGATTCAGAATATAGTGATGAAACTGAAATAAAAAAGCTTTTATTAGCCTGCCCAGCTGAATGCTATAAATATATAGACGGGCAGCTGAGCTTTAGTCATTTGGGTTGTCTGGAATGTGGAACTTGTCGTGTATTATCTCATGGTAAGATAGTTACCGGCTGGAGACATCCAAGGGGAGAGGTAGGAGTAATTTATAAACAGGGTTAATTTCCGTTTTCTGTTTCTTGCAAAAAAATAGCCGGTTCGGTTAATTAACATCGTGCCGGCTGATATTTAAGAAAAAACAGTTTTAGAACATAAGTCTTATAGCTGTTAAAAAATAAAGGGGCTGTCGCATTAGATATAATGCGATGCCCCTTTGTTTTTCAGTCTACCACTATTACGGATCCATTATATTTCTCATTGATGAATTTTTTAACTTCATCAGATTTTAATGCATTCACTAAAGCCTTAATTTTGTCTTTGTTTTCATTATCAACACTTACCGCTACGATGTTTGCGTAAGCCTTTGCCGCTTCCGAATCACTGGTTTCATAGCCTAAAGAATCTGTGGATACATTGTAGCCTGCTCCTAAAGCATAGTTGCCGTTTAATACTACAAATGCCACCTCATCTTTTATGTTGGGGATTTGAGCAGCCTCAAGTTCTTTTATTTCCACCTCGTTAGGATTTTCAACGATGTCATTCTTTGTAGCCTTGATTCCGGCATCTTCTTTTAATTTAATTATTCCAAGCTGCTGTAATAGCAATAAAGCTCTTGCCTCGTTGGTTACATCGTTTGGAACTGCGATAATATCACCTTTTGAAATAGTGTCAAGGCTTGTCTTTTGCCCTGCGTAGATACCCAGCGGCTCATAGTGTATACTTCCTGCGGTTACAAGATTTGTGTTCTGTTCAGCGTTAAAGTTGTCAAGATATGTGATATGCTGGAAGTAGTTTGCATCAATTTCTCCACTGTCCACTACCATATTAGGTTGTACATAGTCACTGAATACCTTTACATCAAGTGTATAGCCGTCCTTTTCCAAAAGAGGTTTTGCTACTTCCAAAATCTCGCTATGCGGTGTTGCAGAAGCAGCCACAGTTATTTTTTTATCATCGGACATGGCTGTTTTTTCACCGTTGTTAGCTTTTTTCTGACATCCGACCAGTGCTGATAATGCCAATACAGCAGTACCAATCAAAATAATAGACTTTTTCATATTTTATTTCCTCCTTTTTTTTGTTTGTTTTGCTATACTAACATAAGCTAAAGGATTTGGCAACACAAAAAGCATAAATATTTCACATTCTAATTTTTTGTGCAAATTGCCTTCTATTATATGTTGTTTTTATACAATGTGCTTAATGTAGTGAGCTTTAATAGTGCTATGTATTCGGTTATATCAAAAGTGTTCTTTGAGATATGCAAATGTGGCATATTATCAATCATCGTTTTGTTATTAAGACAGTTTGCTGAATTTTTATCCTGATTTATGGAGCTTGACTAAAATGTATATTGATATTATAGTGGAGCTGTGGATCATTTGATAATGTTTAATTATCAATTAAAAAGTTGCTTTTTTATTTTTTTTATATTATTATGTAATTTATTGCATCAAATATTTTTTGTGAAGCTTATTAGCTTTTATTTATTAAAGAGAGGTTTATATGGCACTAAGACAGCTGAGATTGGAAGGGGATGAAATTCTTTCCAAGAAATCTAAGGAGATTAAGGAATTAAACGAAAGAACACTTAGTTTAATTGACGATATGTTTGATACGATGTATGAAAACGGCGGTTGCGGGCTCGCGGCGGTACAGGTTGGTGTGCTTAGGAGGATTTTTGTTGTTGATGTTACGGGAGAAGATCCTATGGTATTTATAAATCCTGTCATTTTAGAAAAAAAGGGAGAGCAGGCGGCGGATGAGGGCTGTTTAAGTGTTCCGGGGAAAGTCGGCTGTGTAATCAGACCTAATTATATAAGAATCAGGGCATTCGATGAGGAGATGAATGAGTTTGAGATTGAGGCGGAGGAGTTTTTGGCAAGAGCTATATGTCATGAGTATGATCATCTTGACGGAGTGCTTTATGTTTCCAAGGTCGAGGGAGATTTAAGAGAAGTGGATAGCAAAGCTGAAAATAATAACGAACAGCTTGACGGATAAATCAGATAGAGGTGAGGTTTTGAATATTGTATTTATGGGGACACCGTCATTTTCCGCCACAATTTTAGAGGCGTTAAATGACAGGCATAATGTCTTGGCGGTGGTTACAAAAGAGGATAAAAAAAGGTCGAGAGGTAAGGGGCTTGATTTTTCCGAGGTTAAGAAAACGGCTGTTAATCTCGGAATTGAAAAGATCTTTCAGCCCGGCAGTGTAAGGGATGAGGACTTTTTGAATGAGCTTAGAGCTTTAAATCACGATGTGATTGTTACCGCTGCATACGGCAAGATTGTACCTAAAGATTTGCTTGACATACCCAAATTTATGTGTATAAATGTGCATGCATCTCTTCTTCCTAAATATAGGGGGGCATCTCCTATTCAGGCTGCAATCATTAACGGTGACAAAATTACCGGAATTACCATTATAAAAATGGACGAGGGGATGGACACCGGAGATATACTCCTAAAAAAAGAGATTGAAATTTTGGACGGTGAAACAAGTAAAGAGCTTTTTGAAAGGCTTGCGGTTCTTGGAGCAGAGGCTGCTTTGGAGGTGCTTGATTTAATTGAAGGCGGTAATGTTAAAGCAGTAAGACAGGATCATGCCTTGGCATCTTACACAAAGATGATTTCTAAAGAAGATGGGCATATTGATTTTAATAACAGAGCCGTTGATATTGTAAACAGGGTACGTGCTGTTGACTCTTATTTCTATTTTAATGAAGAAAAGATAAAGCTTTTAAAGGCAAGAGTTTTTGAATGTGAGGATAGCTTTAATGATAAGCCCTGCGGTTGTATCGTGATTGCCGATAAACGGGGTTTTGTTATTAAGGCGTCGGATGGATTTGTGGCTATTGAGATTTTGCAAGTAGCAGGAAAAAAACCCTTTGACTACAAGGCTTATATAAACGGATACAAACCCATCATCGGCGATGTGCTTAAATAGACCGTAAATTTTGCAAACAGGATTTTTATATACGATTTGAGGCTTAATGTCTGAGGTGCAGTATAGAATTTGGAGGATTTCGTGGACAGTATTATCAGGTTTGAGAATGTTAGTAAGAGTTTTGGGACAAATAATGATGTACATGCATTAAATAATGTTAATTTGGACATTGAAAGAGGCAGCATTTTCGGAATTATCGGTATGTCGGGTGCCGGAAAGAGCACGTTAATAAGGACCCTTAACTTTTTGGAAAGACCAAGCAGCGGTACGGTTTTCATAGACGGTGATGATTTGAGCAAATTAAGCAGGGAGGGTTTAAGAAAAAAACGTCAGGAAATAGCTATGATTTTTCAGCAGTTTAATTTGCTTATGCAAAAAAACGTGATTCAAAATATCTGTCTTCCGATGCTTGCATATAAAACTCAAAGAGCTGAGGCTTTAAAAAAAGCATTGGAGATGCTTGAGGTTGTGGGACTTTCGGATAAAAAGGATGCCTATCCATCCGAGCTTTCAGGCGGGCAGCGGCAAAGAGTTGCTATTGCAAGAGCCATTGCTTATAGACCTAAGATACTGCTTTGTGATGAGGCGACCAGTGCGCTTGATCCAAGTACCACCGAAACTATTCTTGATACGCTTAAGGAAATTAATGTGAAGTACGGAATTACTATTGTGCTTATTACGCACTCTATGTCCGTTGTGGAAAGGATTTGCGATAAGGTGGCTATTCTTGATAAGGGCAGAATTGCGGAAAGCGGCAATGTTAAAGAAATTTTTGAAAATCCTAAGTCTGTTGAGGGTAAAAGACTTATATTAAATGGTGTAAATATCATACCTATTATGGATACGCCTAATTGCGTGAGAATTACTTTTACGGAAACATCTTCCTTTGAGCCTGTGATAGCGAATATGGCTTTGACCTACAGAACACCTGTAAATATTCTATATGCCAACACTGCTACTATAGGCAAAATTTCTTATGGAGAGATGATTTTGCAGCTCCCGCTTGACAACGGTGTTTCCGATCAGATGATTCAATACTTAAGATCAAGAGGACATAATGTGGATAGAATAAATATAAGGGAGGCACTTGGAAATGCTTGACAGTAACACTGTTTCTATGCTTTTAAATGGTACTAAGGAAACATTGATGATGGTCTTTATTTCAACCCTGTTTTCCTATGTGATAGGGTTGCCCTTAGGTATCATTCTTCATACGACAAATAAAGGCGGAATTATGGAAAATACAGGGATCTATAAGGTGCTTGATGTCATTGTAAATGTAATAAGGAGTATTCCGTTTTTGATTGCGTTATTGCTTGTAATGCCTTTGACCAAGCTGATTGTGGGAAAAACCTTTGGAGTTGAGGGAACTATAGTTCCACTTGTCGTTGCAGCATCTCCCTTTATTGCAAGAATGGTGGAGAGTTCATTAAATGAGGTGCCCAAGGGAATAATTGAGGCTGCCATTTCTATGGGGCTTTCCAATTTTCAGATTATCACAAAAGTTATATTAGTGGAGGCGTTAAGCTCCCTTGTTGTGGGTGCGACCATAGCCACCACTACCATTTTGGGATATTCCGCTATGGCAGGGGCTGTAGGAGGTGGAGGTCTTGGAGATATTGCAATTCAGTACGGGTATTATAGAAAAGAGATTACCATTATGTATATCTGCATTTTCGTGCTAATTGCGATGGTTCAGATTTTGCAGGGAGTTGGAACATTGATATCGAAGAAAATAGATAAACGATAAGGATTTATATTTTCATAGGCGGACAGAGTGTATCGTGTCGGTGGAAAGCCGCTTTACCTACAGTATTAAAAATAAGCTGCTTGTAAAGCAAAAATACTTGCAAAATTTTTAAGTTTTTGTTATACTGTTACGGTATAAGCATTTGGCAGATATATATGTACTCGGTGTGAGCTTATAGATACTTAAATTACTATTGGTATCAAAAGCGGTTTGATTCGGTATTTATGATATTTGCTGTTACCCGTGTTCGGAATTCGGATACTCCGACCTTTTTCTTGATACGGGTGTACTAAATTTAGGAGGAAAGAAAAATGATAAGCAAACAATTAAAGACGGAAATTATGCAGAAATATGCAAGAACACAGGGAGATACAGGATCTCCTGAAGTTCAGATTGCGGTACTTACACAGAGAATTAAGGAGCTTACAGAGCATCTTAAATCAAACAAAAAAGATCACCATTCAAGAAGAGGTCTTTTGAAAATGGTAGGTAAAAGACGTGGACTTTTAGATTATCTTAAGAATAAAGATATTGAAAGATATCGTGATCTTATAGAGAAACTGGGACTTAGAAAATAATTTCAAAATTGTTTATTTCAGCGGAGGACATAACCCTCCGCTTATGTTTAGTTAAAGGAGAAAATGATGTACAAAAGCTTTTCGATGGAAATAGGCGGAAGAACCCTAACGGTAGATGTGGACAGAGTGGCGGCACAGGCTAACGGAGCTGCTTTTATGCATTACGGAGATACTACGGTTTTATCTACTGCGGTAGCCTCCGATAAGCCAAGAGACGGAATTGACTTTTTTCCGTTAAGTGTAGAGTATGAGGAAAAGCAATATGCTGCCGGAAAAATCCCGGGCGGTTTTAATAAAAGAGAGGGTAAGGCAAGTGAAAATGCCGTACTTACTTCAAGAGTTATAGACAGACCTATGCGTCCGTTATTCCCTAAAGACTACAGAAATGATGTGACACTGAATAATCTTGTAATGTCCGTGGATCCTGATGCTTCTCCGGAGCTTACGGCTATGCTTGGCTCCGCTATTGCCGCAAGTATTTCCGATATTCCGTTTGACGGCCCTTGTGCAATGACACAGATAGGCTATATTGATGGAGAATTTATAATAAATCCCTCTCAAAAGCAAAGAGCGGTGTCAAGATTGCAGCTTAGCGTTGCATCCACAAAGGAAAAAGTGATAATGATTGAGGCGGGAGCTGATGAAATAGAAGAGAGCATTATGATTGATGCTATTTATAAAGCTCACGGTATAAATCAGGATATTATTGCTTTTATTGAAAAAATTGTGGAGGAGTGCGGTAAAGAAAAACACTCATATATAAGCTTTAATGTGAATGAGGAGCTGTTAAATGCTATAAAAGCGATTGTGCCTGAAGAGAAAATGGAAGAGGCGGTATTTGCAAACGAAAAGCAGGAACGTGATGAAAAAATTAAGGCTATTACGACGATGCTTGAGGAAAAATTTGCAGATAATGAGGAGTATTTAAAAGGTATAGGTGAGGCGGTTTATCAGTATCAGAAAAAAACTGTCAGAAAGATGATTTTGAAGGATAAGAAAAGACCTGACGGCAGAGGAATAGATGAAATCAGAAAGCTTTCAGCCGAGGTTGATTTAATTCCGAGAGTGCACGGCAGCGCTATGTTTACAAGAGGACAGACTCAGATTTGTACAGTTACCACGCTTGCTCCGTTATCGGAGATGCAAAGAATTGACGGTTTAAATGAGGAAGAAACCTCAAAAAGATATATGCATCATTATAATTTTCCTTCCTATTCGGTGGGAGAAACCAAGGTGTCAAGGGGACCCGGAAGAAGGGAGATAGGACACGGAGCATTGGCGGAAAGGGCACTTATTCCGGTGCTGCCTACGGTGGAAGAGTTTCCATATGCCATAAGAACCGTATCTGAAACATTCGAATCCAACGGTTCCACATCTCAGGCGAGTGTCTGTGCCTCCACTATGTCACTTATGGCTGCCGGCGTTCCGATAAAGGCAGCTGTGGCTGGAATTTCAACAGGGCTTGTGACCGGAGATACCGATGATGATTATATCATACTTACTGATATTCAGGGAGTGGAAGATTTCTTCGGAGATATGGACTTTAAGGTGGCAGGTACACATAAGGGTATCACGGCTATTCAGATGGACATAAAGATACACGGACTGACAAGGGCTATAGTAGAAGAGGCGATAAGCAGATGCAAAAAGGCAAGAGAATACATTCTGGATGACATTATGACACCTGTTATTGACAAGCCCAGATCAGAGGTCGGAAAATATGCTCCAAAAATAAGTCAGATGAATATTGATCCGCAAAAAATCGGTGATGTGGTAGGACAAAAGGGCAAGACTATCAATGAAATAATAGCAAGAACCGGAGTGAAAATAGATATTACCGATGACGGATTTGTTTCAGTTTGTGGCTTGGACACTGATATGATTGATGAGGCTAAGAGGCTTATCAAGATAATTACAACAGATTTTGAAGAGGGACAGATCTTTGAGGGTGTTGTAGTATCTATAAAGGAATTCGGAGCTTTTGTGGAGTTTGCACCTAACAAAGAGGGAATGGTACATATCTCTTCCATCGTAAAAGAGAGAATAAATATGGTGGAGGACGTGCTTAACTTAGGAGATAGGGTGACCTGTAAGTGCTTAGGCAAGGATAAGATGGGCAGAATGAAGTTCAGCATAAAGGACGTACCCTCTGAAATACAGATAAAAAGATTTTTATAAGGAGCATATTTTGGCTGATAAAATACCAAGAATTGCAGAATTTTATAAGGTAAGCTTTTCTGAATACGAAAAGACCTATAGAAAAAGGGTAGACAAGGATATATCCGATGCGGATTTGCTTAAAATCTATGAGGACATAAGGTTGCCTTTCAGGGCTACGGTCGGAAGTGCAGGTTATGATTTCTCTGCCCCATTTGATTTCACCCTGTCTCCTATGAATGAGATATATTTGCCGCTTGGAATAAGAGTGAAAATGGAGGTCGGCTGGGTATTACAGCTTTTTCCGAGAAGCGGTCTCGGAAGCAGGTACAGATTACAACTGAACAACACTACAGGTATAATAGACAGCGATTATTTTGAGACGGAAAATGAGGGGCATATTATGTGTACTATTGCAAATTGTTCATTTGATAGGGAAAAGGTGTTGGAAATAAAAAGAGGTGAGGCTCTTATGCAAGGGGTATTTTTGCAATACGGAATTACGTTAAGTGACAATGAAAGCATGCTTAATAAAAGAGTAGGCGGATTTGGTAGCACTGATAAAAAAATCCTATGAATTATCTGGTAAAAGAAAAAAAAGTAATTAATAAAAGGAGAAATACCGGCTCTAAAAAAAATAAAAAACCGAAAACCAAACGTTATTATGACATTTATTTGTTAATTTACATCGTATTGACGGTTTGTTTCGGACTTGTTATGCTTTTCAGTGCAAGTGCATATCAGTCCGAAACCAGAATGGGAAGCTCTTTCAGGTTTCTTTTAAAGCAATTTATTTATGCGAGTGGCGGAATAATTGCTATGATAGGAGTGTCATTTATAAATTATAAGTTTTTTAGCAAATTTTCGGGACTTTTGTGGCTGATTTCAATTGCGGCTATGTTTTTGGTAAATACCGGGCTTGGTTACGAGAGCCATAATGCCAGGAGATGGCTCAAAATTGGTGGTATTACAGTACAACCCTCAGAAATTGCAAAATTAGCCGTCATTTTATTTTTACCATGGTTTATTACCGCTATAAAAATAGATATTCAGACGTTTAAAGGAACAATTATTGCATTTTCTCTGGGAGCAATACCTGCAATCGTTGCCTGGAAAGGCACCGACAATATGAGTACGGCTATTATAATTGCCGGTATTGCGTGGTTTATGATAGGATTTTCAAAGCCAAGGCCTTTAAAATTTTTTATATTTACATTTTTAGCTATTGTGGCTATTTATGTGGTAGGATGTTTTTGGGCGGAGCATTTGATAAGGATAGCAACAAGTGAGTCGGTGATTAAATCTTTCAGAAACAGAAGACTTTTAGCATGGAGGGCTCCTTACAGGTTTATTCAGGGAGTGGGCTGGCAGGTTATTCAGGGGCTTTACGCGATAGGATCCGGAGGATTTTTAGGCAAGGGTCTTGGGCGCAGCACGCAGAAGTTATACAATGTACCTGAGGCTCAGAATGATTTTATTTTGCCTATTATTTATGAAGAAACGGGATTATTCGGGGCATTTATTATTATGCTGTTATTCATAGCCATTCTTTGCAGACTCACTTATATTGCATTTAATGTGAAAGATAGGTATGCTGTTTTGGTGATAGTAGGTATTGTTTTGCATATTTCAATACAGGTTATTTTCAATATATGTGTGGTGCTTAATTTGATTCCTACAACCGGAGTATCTCTGCCTTTTATAAGCTCCGGGGGAACCGCACTTGTTATGACACTTATGGAGATGGGAGTGGCTCTGAGCATTTCCCGCAGCATTATATTAAATGATTAGAAATACTATTGACAAAGAATATAAAAGCTATTATACTTTCGATATATGAAAAATAGTATATGTACAATAAATATTAAATGGATAAAGGAGTAAATTTTTATGGAAGAAAAAATCAAGGAAATTATTGCGGAGCAGTTGAATTGCAGCATGGACAGTATTGACTACAAGACATCATTCAAAGATGACTTGTCGGCAGATTCCTTGGATTTATACCAATTAGTTATGGCTTTAGAGGATGAGTATTCAATCGAGATAGCATCTGAGGACTTGGAAAAGTTGACTACGGTAGGATCTGTAATAGACTACTTAAAGGAAAAAGGACTGGAATAATTTTTAATTTAGCCATATACGGTGAAATCCGAATGTGGCTCTTTTTTAAATTATTTAAATATATGGTGTTTTAGGAGGGCTTAATATGAGAGAAGTAGAACTTGATATGCTGAAAAGACATCTTTATAACAGTAAATATTGCGTTTGCCTTTTGGGTAAGGGATTGGACTATGAGGCGGGAATAATAAATATTAGAGATGATAATGACAGCTATGATATTGAAGAGAACTATGGACATTCAATTGAAGAAATCTTAAGCTATCCATTCCTAAGCACCAGACCTGAAGAGGTATTCAGAGTATATAAGGATAAGATAATTCCGCAATTGGAAAAAGCTCCCGGAGATTCATATAATGCACTTAAGCAGTTGGAGGAACGCGGCTTAATAAAGTATATGATTACAAGAAGTGCCTATGGAATGGCTAAAAAGGCGGGTTGTAATAATGTGATAGAGATGAAAGGCAATTATTCCCGACTTATTTGCAACAAGTGCGGAGAAATAATGAATATAGGTGAAATAGATTTATTGAGCAGAAAGATACCGACCTGTGAGTGCTGTTCCGCTCCGTTAAGGCCTGCAACCACATTATTTGGAGAAATGGTTCCTATTGACCTGATAACGAAAGCGACGGAGGAGGTGAGCAAGGCTGATTTGCTTATCGTAATCGGAGCGGGACTTGTAAGTACGCTTTGTAATCATATGGTTAAGTATTTTTCCGGTGATAATTTAGTTTTAATTCATCAAAATAAGGAGGTAGCTGACGCAAAAGCGGAGCTTGTTATTTATGAAACTCCGGCTAATGTTTTGCCGAGGCTTTTATGATTTTTTATGAAAATAAGAACCAGATATGCACCAAGTCCGACAGGCAGAATGCATGTGGGTAATTTACGCACAGCTCTTTATGCCTATTTGACGGCAAAGCATGAGGGTGGAGAATTTCTGTTGCGTATAGAGGATACGGATAGAGAGAGATATGTAGAAGATGCTGAGAATATTATCTACAGAACAATGAAGTCTACAGGGCTTAACTATGATGAGGGACCGGATATAGGCGGCTCTGTCGGACCTTATGTGCAAAGTGAAAGATATGCCTCAGGAATATATATGAAGTATGCAAAAGAGTTGATAGAAAAAAATGAGGCGTATTACTGCTTTTGTGATGAACATAGATTAAATTCCTTAAAACAGGGTTTTTCCGATAAGGAAATAGTGATTTATGATAAGCACTGTCTGCATTTATCAGAGGCTGAGATAAAAGCGAATTTAGATGCCGGCAAGCCTTTTGTTATCAGGCAAAATATAAATAAGGAGGGAAAAACTACTTTTAAAGATGAGATTTACGGAGAGATTACGGTGAACAACTGCGAGCTTGATGATATGATCCTGATAAAGTCTGACGGCTATCCCACCTATAACTTTGCAAATGTTATTGATGATCATTTAATGGGTATTACACATGTTGTAAGGGGAAATGAATATTTAAGCTCCGCTCATAAATATACAAGGCTTTATGAAGCTTTCGGCTGGGAAGAGCCTATCTATATACATTGCCCTTTAATTACCAATGAGGAACATCAAAAATTGAGCAAAAGAAGTGGACATTCTTCTTATGAGGATTTGATTGAACAGGGGTTTTTAACGGAGGCTATAGTCAATTTTGTAGCTCTGCTCGGTTGGAGTCCTAAGGATAACAGAGAGATGTTCAGTTTGGAGGAGCTTGTAAAAGAATTCGATTATAGGCGTATCGGAAAAGCACCCGCTGTTTTTGATATGGTAAAATTATCATGGCTTAACGGTGAATATATAAAGGCTATGGATTTTGAGAAATTCTATGAAAAGGCTAAGCCTTTTTTAAAGGATGCATTGAAAGTAGATGTGGATTTAAGAGCTGTTGCGGCTATGGTAAAGACCAGAATAGAGAGGTTTACCGACATAAAGGATATGGTTGATTTCTTCAATGAGGTTCCGCCCTATGAGCTTGATATCTATAATAATAAGAAGTTTAAAACCGATCCTTTGATTTCACTTTCCATATTAAAAGAGGCTTATAGGGTATTGAAGGATTTGGATGATTTTTCTAATGACAGTCTTTTTGCGAATTTGCAGCAAATGGCTGATAAAAATGAGATGAAAACGGGAAAACTTATGTGGCCGTTAAGAGTGGCGGTGTCCGGAAAGCTGACAACACCTGCGGGTGCCACTGAGATAATGTCCGTTATTGGAAAAGGCGAAGCTTTATCAAGGATAAACGATGCGATTATTAGACTTGAGGAAAATGTTTGATTAGGAGGTTACGGATTTGGCAAAAAAAGATAAGAAACCTAAGAAAGATAAGAAAGAAAAGATAGTAGTGGAAAGCCCCGTTGAGCTTACTAAATATTATTTTCTGGCTGATGTATATGCTGTTGTATCGGTTGAGGCGGAAGATGTGTCCGATGCAAAGCAAATGATAAAAGAATTAAAGCCGAATGATTTTATTAATTTTAAGCTCAGGAAGGCAAAGCTCATTAATCCTAAGCTATATGCACCGGTAGAGGTGGAGGATGCCGACGAGGACGAGCAGGAGGACGAAGACGAAGAGATGGAGCCGAGCATGGCATAATGAATACGGCTTTATATGTACACATACCATTTTGTGTTAAAAAATGCGGGTACTGTGATTTTCTGTCTATGAATGCTGATGATATGGTGATTGATGCATATTTTAAGGCACTTTACAGACAGATAATTTTAGAGTCCGAAAATATAAATGACGGAGTAAGCTCTATTTATATAGGTGGCGGAACTCCGTCTTTTGTTAATGAAAAATATATTGAAGAGCTGATTGATGTTATTTGCAATAATTTTAAGATGCTTAAAAATGCTGAAATAAGCATAGAGGCAAATCCTATCAGTGGCAAAGCGGATAAGCTTAAAGCCTATTACAGAAGCGGTATAAACAGAATAAGTTTCGGCTTACAATCAGCCAATGACAGATTGTTGAAAATTCTTGGAAGAATACATAATTATGAGGACTTTTTAAGAAGTATTGATGCGGCGAAAAATGCAGGCTTTGAAAATATAAATGCGGATCTTATTTATTCAGTGCCGAATCAATCCTTAGATGATTTTAGAGACAGCCTGATGAAGCTTGTAAAGCTTAAGCTTACTCACATATCTGCATATAGCCTCATAATAGAGCCGAATACACCGTTTTATGAAAAGTATCATTTAGATGAAGAGTACAGGGCGAACGGCGGATTTAGCGGAGCATTATGCTCAGAAGATACGGAGATAAAAATGATGTGGGAGGCTTATAATATCCTTGGCGAATATGGATACGAGAAATATGAGATTTCAAATTATGCGCTTTATAATTATAAATGCAGTCACAATTTGGCATATTGGAAGCGATATGATTATTTCGGATTCGGAATAGGAGCCGCATCCTTATTTAACGGTAAGAGATTTTCGGTTATCAGGGATATTGACAAATATATTCGTCATTTAAATAAAGGCGACGTTAATCTCGAGGATATCTATGAAAATATTGAGATTTTGTCAAAGAATGACGAACTTTCCGAGGCGATGATGCTCGGATTAAGGCTTACAAAGGGTTTAAATATTGAAAAAACAAATGAAAGATATAATGTTGATATATTGGATTTATATAGAGATGAGATAGATAAAAATATCACTTCGGGTTTGCTTAAGAATGAGAATAACAGGTTATTTTTGACTGATAAGGGAATGAATTTGGCAAATCTTGTGATGAGTGATTTTATATTATAGGAGGGTTATTTTGTTAAACAGCTATGAATTGAAATTTAAAAGGTATATTGAGGATGTCAAATCGACCTGTCATTATTTAGTGCATAAAAAAACGGGAATGAAAGTTTTGTTTTTGGAAAATGATGATGAAAATAAGGTTTTTTCCATAGGCTTTAAGACAAAGGTGCACGATAATACCGGAGTGGCTCATATCTTGGAACACTCTGTGCTTTGCGGTTCTGAAAATTATCCGTTAAAGGATCCTTTCATAGAGCTTGCAAAGGGTTCTTTAAATACCTTTCTTAATGCTATGACCTATCCCGATAAAACTCTCTATCCGGTGGCAAGCACCAATGACGCGGATTTCAGGAACCTTATGAGCGTTTATTTAGATGCGGTTTTTAAGCCTAATATCTATAAGCATAAAGAGATATTTATGCAGGAGGGCTGGCATCACGTTCTGAACAACAGAGAGGATAATATTACCTACAGCGGTGTTGTTTATAATGAAATGAAAGGGGCTTATTCATCAGCCGGTGATTTACTGTCACGTGAGGTGGAGAAGAGTATTTTTAACAATCATTCCTACGGGTATGATTCGGGAGGCGATCCGGAACATATAATAGACTTAACCTATGAGGACTTTTTGGCATTTCATAAGAAAAATTATAATCCGTCAAATGCCTATTTGTATTTTTATGGCAAACTTGATCTTGATGAGAATTTAAAATTTATTGATGAAAATTATGTAAATGCTTATGAGAGAGTGAATAATTTAGAAACAATAGAGATGCCTGATTATAAAAATATAATAAAAGAGGTAAAGGCACCCTATCCTGTGGCTGACGGTAACAAAATCGAAACATTGAGTCAATTCTCTTATAATGTGGTCGTGGATATAAGAGAGGATAAAAATCTGTATCAGGCACTTGATATCTTATGCTATGTTCTTGTAAATGCACCGGGGGCACCCGTTTCCAAGGCTTTATATGATGCAGGGATAGGAGAGGATGTGTCGGCAAGCTTCGATACCCCTTATATAAAACCGCTTATTAAGATAACAGCTGCAAATACCGATATTAAAAGATTTGACGAGTTTAAAAGCATTATTGATGATGTATTAAACAGAGTAATAAGGGAGGGGATAGATAAAACGGCTCTTTTAGGAGCTATAAACACATCGGAATTCAGTTTCAGGGAGTCCGATTTCGGGACCTATCCTAAGGGACTTCTATATTATCTCACCATACTTGATGCATGGAATTATTATGATGATGAGCCTGTCCTTTATTTAGAACAGCTGAGTATGTTTGATTTCTTGAAGAAAAATATAGATACCGGTTATTTTGAAAATGTGGTTAAAGAATTTATATTGGAAAACGAACATAAAACATTCGTGGCTATTTATCCCGAGCTTAATTTGCAGGAAAAAATAGATGAAGATTTAAGTAAAAGGGCAATGGAGTACAAAAAAACCTTGTCCGATGATGAAATAACGGCTTTAATTGATGAAAATATCAGACTTAAGGAATATCAGGATACTCCCGACATTGAAGAGGATACCAATAAAATTCCCATATTAAAGCTTACCGACATAAAAAAAGAAAGTACATTTTATGAGCTTGATGAGAGGAAAATAGGCGACAATCTTTATCTGTCGTATATTTGTGAAAGCAACGGAATTTTTTATTCAAGGCTCATATTTGATGCCGATGATATGGATATGGCTTATTTGCCTTATTTATCTATCTTGAGCAATATTTTCGGAATGGTCGATACCGAGAGCTACAGTTATAATGAGCTTAGAAATCAGATAAATGTTAATCTGGGCGGCTTACGCGTCGATACTATGAATTACAGCTCTTCAAAGAATAAGGATAAGTACAGGGTATTTTTGAGCCTTAATATGAAAGGGATGTTTTCAAATATTGAAAGCGGAATATCCCTTGCTAAAGAGATTTTACTTAAATCAAGGCTTGATGATAAGAACAGAATAAGAGAGATTTTGCAGGAAACTAAGATAGGACTTGAGGAGAGTATAATAAGATTCGGAAATAATTATGCCTCATCTGTGGCGGGAAGCATGGTGAGTGAGTCTGTAAGAGCGGCGGATCTGCTGAAAGGAATAGCTTTTTATGACAAGTTAAATCGGATTTTAAATGATTATGATAATGAATTTGATCCGCTGATCAGAAAACTTAAAAATCTTATCGGATATCTTGTGTCAAGGGAGCGTTTTATAATAAATTATACCGGAAGTATTGACGGAGGGGAAATTTTCGAGAAAAAAACGGAAGACTTTATTAAGGCATTGCCCAAGTCCAAAGCTCTTGAAAATATTGATGAAAGCACAGGCGTTTACAAAAATACGGGAATTATTGCTCAAAGCCTGACTGTTCAGTTTGTCGCAAGGGCAGGCTGCACTGACATAAACAAATATCCTTACAGCGGTACAATGCAGGTGCTTAAGGTCTTGCTCGGCTACGATTATCTGTGGAATGAGGTCAGGGTAAAGGGCGGAGCCTACGGTTGCTCGGGAACCGTTTTTAGAAACGGAATTTTTTATTTAAATAGCTATAGGGATCCTAACCTCAGTGCTACCGAGGAGGTGTTTGAAAACACGGCGGCTTATCTTAGAAATTTAAGCTTAAATGAAAGAGAGATCACGAAGTATATTATAGGAGCTGTAAGCAGTCTTGACGTTCCGCTTGGAGTATCCTTAAGAGGATTGAAGGCGTTAAATATGTATTATAGTGAAATTTCGGGTGCCGAAATACAAAGGGAGAGAGATGAGGTTTTATCTACGAAATTATCCGATATACAAAGCATTGCGAATGCGATTGAGGATGCCATAAAGGACAGATATGCCTGTACCATAGGATCAAAGGATATGATAGATAAGCACAAAGATATGTTTGATAATATAAGGAATTTAAATTTATAATCAGATTTGAACCAAGAGGAACTTGAATTATTTAAGTTCCTTTCATAGTGTAAAATTAACGTTAGATATTTTAAAGTTATTTAAAATATTATTGGACTTTGATAGATATTTTTCTAACGTTATTTTTATAGAAGAATCATAGTACACCGCACAATTGTGACTTATGAAGTTTGAGCGTGTGAGGATATTTGCTTGCGATAAAATATACCCGGAAAACAGTGAAGCATAAACTGTTCGCCATGAAAACTGAATATACACCTCGCCCGACTTTTGTCGAGGGGATTTAAGGATTAGCAATTCTGTTGTGCAGGAACAACAATTGAATTACTAATCCTTATTTTATTTTAAATAATAAGGAGAATAATATTATGGGGAATTATGTAAATTTTGCGTTAAAGAGGATAAGTGAGGATGCAAGGAAATTATATTATTATATAATATTAGGGAGAGAATATTTTGATTGACTTCGGCTCAGTTTATAGAGGTTTTGAACAAAATGTATAATATATAAAAAAAACACCTTATATTTTTAATTAACTCTCTTTTGTATACATTGAGCCGATATCTGCTTCAATACGTTTTTTTCGGTCATAATTTAGAGGGTTTGGAAAAAAATAGAAAGATGGTAATATATATTACAAATTTGCAATATATAATATACTTTGTATTTATTTTTACAGCGTTTTATTTTGCAAAATTGGTAAAAGAAAAGAAATCCGGTATAGTACAAACGTTGATAGGCGTTATCATTTACCTTTCAATAATATTTTGCATAGATTTATTTATCAGGGTATCTATATTGGAGTATATCGCAATATTAAGCGG
>JBGZAX010000059.1:0-28413 GCA_041844335.1 Lachnospiraceae bacterium | reverse complement strand
TAAGAAATGGACTGCAACAATACGAAACTGGGCTCAGATTTACGGGGAGTTAAGCATTATGTATGAAGGGCGGTTACCTGAATAAGATAAAATGACAATACCTATGTGGTAGAACCAACCCTATATTGACATACCCTTTTTAGCTGTTATATATAACAAGGGTGAAAATCCTATTTTAAAGATTTCCACCCTTAATTATCATAGAAGATTTTTATTTACAGACTTTTTCTCATAGTCTCGCGGAAAGGCTTGCCATAACAGTATTAACAACAATATTAGGGACATTTGTTGCTATGTGTGTAAAAAGCTACAAAGAAACAAAACAAGAAAAAATACAAAATTTAAATGAACAAATGTATTATGACAGCAGGGAACATAGTGATTTTACTGACGAATCGTTTAGGGATTCTGAAAATGACCGTATGATTGAGGAATCTGACGATATTCATAATTCAGATTGGGAGGATGTATAATGTTAAAAATCGCACACGCAAGAAGAGATGAGAGCGGAAAATATAGAAATGGGAAAGCCGGAGATCAAGATGGAAAAGAACTGTGTATAACAGATTGGTACAATCGTCCTTGGAACGTGGTTGTAAGAGCAAAAGAAGAAAAAATTGCAAAAACGATTGCACTATCCGGGGTTGCCGCCTGCAAGAATGAGAATATAGGATATGATCAGATACAACGCACCACATTGTTTGATATTGCTAAAACATTCGGGTTTGATATATCTAAAATAAATACGCCGTGCGAAACGGATTGTTCAGCACTTGTTTCAGTATGTGTCAATGCAGCGGGTGTCACTGTTCCAAAGACAATCTACACCGGGAATATGGTGAATGCATTAAAGCAGACAGGTAAGTTTCATATATTAAAAGAAAAGGCACTGCTGCAGTCATACAGTCAGCTTAAAATAGGTGATATACTTGTCTATGAAGGTCATCATACAGCTATAGTTGTAAGTGACCTGTCCGGCAATATTATATCAAACGCAAGTATGGAAAATATGAATTCACAGTCGTTGTATAATAAGCTGAAAAAACAGGAGAGTTTTAAGAAAGTAAAAGAAAAAGCGAGTTTAACAGATGATACAATGATTTTTCTTTGCAAACATAAAAAAGCAGAGATATTGCTAAAGAAATTGGCAAAGGCAATGGCATAATCTATCTAACAAACACCTTAAATTGTTAGAAGGAGAAAATTTGAATATGGAAAGTTTTATAGGATGGGTAGGAGGCAAAAAGCAATTAAGAAAAGAAATAATCAAAAGGTTTCCTAAGAATTATAAAAAATATGTGGAAGTTTGCGGCGGTGCAGGTTGGGTGCTATTTGCAAAAGAATACACCACAAAAGAGTTGGAAGTTTTCAATGATATTGATAGTCAATTGATAAATTTATACCGATGTATTCAAAGGCATCCTGAAGCCTTAATTAAAGAATTGCAAGACATATTATCAGCAAGAGAACTATTTTATGATTTCAAAGAACAAATAAATTGCAGAGGTTTAACCGATATACAGAGGGCTGCAAGGTACTTTTATCTGATAAAATGTTCCTTTGGGTGCAAGAAAGAGAATTTTGCGACACGAACTAAAGTGATAACAAATACTCTTGAAAGATTTGTAGGAATCCAAGAAAGACTTAAAAGGGTGGTCATAGAAAATAGAGATTTTGAAGAATTAATCAAGCTTTATGATTCTCCTGAAACTTTATTTTATATAGATCCTCCGTATTTCAAAACAGAAAGATATTATAAAAATGAGAAAATCTTTTTAGAAGAAGATCATTATAGGCTAAATAATATCGTTTCAACATCGAAAGGAAAATTTATAATTTCCTACAATGACTGCGAGTTTATAAGGTATTTATATCAGAATTATAATATAGAAAGTATAAGCAGAACTACTGGATTAAGTGCCAAAACTAATAGTAAAATTTTTGAAGAAGTGATTATAACTAATTACTAAATACGTAATATTATTACGCAAATAATCATAATATTACCTAATATGTTATTCTTGTTCAGGGTGTTTGTTATGATTAAAAACAATTTATCTAAGCTGCTTGGGGAAAAACGATTGACCCAAGCAGACTTGGCAAGAGCAACGGGAATAAGACCTGCAACTATAAACGAGCTGTATCATGAATTATCAGAAAGAATCTCATTTGAACAACTGGATAGAATATGTGAGGTGCTTGAATGTGAAGTGTCCGATTTACTGATATATTTACCAAATAAAGAAAAGAAAACAGGAAAATATTTATTACTTGAAGAACATAAGAATAGGAAAAAACATATTTAAAATTTAAACGGCATTTAATGAATAATTATTTACTCATTAAATGCCATTTTTTTATGTTTTTATTTGCAAAAAATTATGTTTTTATTTGCAAAGCTACAGAGAAACTGGGAGTTTAAAATCCGATATTTATGTTCATTTATATTTTTAAAAAGCATTCCATAAAAATACAAAAATAAATACACACCCCCATGCATTACTTGTAAATTCTTTTGCCAAAAGCATTCCATATATAATTATAAAAATGCTAATCATCTCAATTATCCCTTCAAATGAAACACCAACAACCCCATGAATTAATATGCACATAACAGAACAAAAAATCGCTCCCCAATTTAGCCATCTGTAATTTGTTGGGTATCGTCTGTTTATCTTTTCGCTTATTACTACATAATTAAAGCCCTCAAAAAATCCCCAAGCAGTCGCTGTAATGAGCATACCGATTATATTTATAGGGAAATCACTTGCCAGAACTTCTTTTGTTGTTAAAACGGTCTGAAACGGTAGATAGCTATTGCTCTGACCTAGAGTATAAGAAAATATTATATTGGGGATAAAGCACAGAACACAAAATAGTATAGACAAAAACATCCCCTTCATCTTTAATCCATAGGAAATGAAGTGCTCTTTTCTTAAAATGGAAACAATTGTAATTCCAAACCCTGCAAGTCCATACTGAAAAAATGCAGCCAACAAAACACGAGATAAAATAGGAAATTCATCGTTTTTTATGATTCCATAAATCTCTTTTTGAAATACAATAAATATCCCAAGGATTATGAATGAAACAATCATAATAATCCAAAGGTCTATATCAAGCCTCTTTTGGTTTTCATCTAGTTTTATTTTATCCACTCTATAATTTCCTCCAAATTATTACTCTAAATTATCTTCCATAAATTCCGGTTTGTCACCCACTATTTCCACAAAAACCTCCCACCACACAAAATGATGGAAGACTTTCTAAACAATTCACCTAAATTCAACAACTCCCTTTTGAACCTACTTTTTCAGCTTTTTAGTATCAAAACAGTATCATTTAGAGAATTTCACCACTTCAAAATCGCTGAATCCCTTTATTTTCAAGCGTTTTGCAACAGTAACATATTTGCTTCTGTTATTCCCACTCAATCGTCCCCGGCGGCTTGCTCGTCAAGTCATATACCACCCTGTTAACCCCTCTTACCTCGTTTATAATCCTGCTTACAACCCTCTGCAATACCTCCCAAGGTATTGCAGCAGCTTCCGCTGTCATAAAATCTACAGTATTTACCGCACGCAATGCCACCGCATAGTCATAGGTCCTTTCATCACCCATTACACCCACGGAACGCATATTGGTAAGCGCTGCAAAATACTGATTAGGCATCCATGCAGGCAATTCGCCGGAAATCTTTTTATGCTCCTTCGCCGCATTTTCTATTTCCTCTCTATAAATGGCATCCGCATCCTGCACTATCTTTACCTTTTCCTCCGTCACCTCTCCTATTATTCTGATGCCAAGCCCCGGCCCCGGAAACGGCTGACGAAATACAAGTCTTTCAGGTATTCCAAGCTCTAAACCGACCGCCCTTACCTCGTCCTTAAACAGATCTCTAAGAGGCTCTATAATTTCCTTAAAATCCACACAGTCAGGTAAGCCTCCCACATTATGATGCGACTTGATCACCACAGACTCTCCGCCAAGTCCCGACTCCACCACATCAGGATAGATAGTTCCCTGAACCAAATAGTCGACCGACCCTATCCTTTTTGCCTCTTCTTCAAAAACTCTGATAAATTCCTCACCTATAATCTTGCGTTTACTTTCCGGATCCGTCACACCGGCTAATTTCTCATAAAACCTGTCCTTAGCATTTATTCTGACAAAATCTAATTCATAATCCCCGTCAGCTCCAAACACAGCTGCCACCTCATCCACCTCGTTTTTACGAAGCAGTCCGTGATCCACGAATATACAGGTCAACTGTTTCCCGACCGCCCTCGATAATAAAACGGCTGCCACAGACGAATCCACTCCGCCCGATAAAGCACACAGAACCTTGCCGGTTCCGACCCTTTCCCTTATTTTTTCTATCGCATTTTCAACAAAGGCTGACATCTTCCAGTCAGCTTTGCAACCGCAAATCCTGTGAACAAAATTCGACAACATCTCCTTACCGTACTCGGTATGCAGCACCTCAGGATGAAACTGTATTCCATATAGACCCTTTTCTACATTCTCGATAGCCGCATTGGCTGTGGATGCCGTATGCGCCACGGACTTAAATCCTTTCGGCAGCTCCTTTATATAATCAAAATGGCTCATCCATACGACAGATTTTTCCGGTATTCCTGCAAACAGATCAGAAGAGGTGTCAAACATAGTATCGGTCTTGCCATACTCTCTATTCTGCGCCTTTTCAACACAGCCTCCAAGCATATTGCTCATAAGCTGCGCTCCGTAGCAAAGTCCTAAAATCGGAATTCCAAGGCTGAAAAGCTCCTTACTGCAGGCAGCGGCTCCCTCTCTGTAGACGCTGTCGGGTCCTCCGGTTAATATAATGCCCTTTGGCGCCATTTTCTTTATCTTGGAAAGCTCAGTCCTATATGAATAAATCTCGCAATAAACATTAGCCTCCCTTACTCTCCTTGCGACCAGCTGATTATACTGTCCGCCAAAATCTATCACTATAATTTTTTCATCACTTATAGACTTCATCAAATACCCCTTTATTATTTTTCGATATCTTCAACTTCGACAGCTCTTATGGTCTTATCAGCTATTTCCTTGTTAATCTCTTTTATAAATGTATCAAGCTCTCGCTGTCCTTCGTCGCCTTTAAACCTGCTGCGAACGGCTATCAGCTTATCCTCCTGCTCCTTTTCTCCGACTATTATCATATACGGCAACTTCATAAGTCTCGCCTGTCTTATCTTATAGCCTATCTTTTCTGAACGATTGTCAGCTGTAGCCTTAATACCGGCAGCTACAAGCCTGTTCTTTACCTCATTCGCATAATCCGTATATTTTTCAGATATCGGCAGCACCCTTACCTGCTCAGGACACAACCATGTCGGAAATGCTCCGGCATATTTTTCTATGAGCCACGCAAGCGTTCTTTCATAGCAGCCTATAGAGGTTCTGTGAATAATATACGGACGCTTCTTTTCCCCGTCCTTATCAATAAAGTACATATCATACCTTTCAGCTAAAAACATATCAAGCTGAATGGTAATCATAGTGTCCTCCTTGCCATAAACATTCTTCGCCTGAATATCAAGCTTAGGCCCATAAAACGCCGCCTCTCCCACAGCTTCAGTATATTCTATGCCTATGTCATCAAGCATAGTCCTCATATTATCCTCGACCTTATCCCAAAGCTCAGGCGTCCCCAAATATTTATCAGCATTATCGGGATCCCACTTAGACATACGATAAGTCACATCATTTTCAAGCCCCAAGGTGGTTAAGCAATATTTAGCCAAATCCACACAAGATCTAAATTCCTCACTCAGCTGATCGGGTCTTACAACCAAATGCCCCTCACTTATCGTAAACTGTCTTACACGCGTGAGGCCGTGCATCTCTCCTGAATCCTCATTTCTGAACAATGTAGAGGTTTCACCATAACGACAGGGTAGATCTCTGTAGGACTTCTGAGAATTCTTGTATACAAAATACTGAAACGGGCAGGTCATAGGTCTAAGCGCCATAACCTCCTTGTCAATATTTTCTTCATCACTGTCGTCGCCTATTACAAACATTCCCTCTTTATAATGATACCAGTGATCAGACAGCTTATAGAGGTCGGACTTTGCCATAAGTGGAGTCTTGGTTCTCATATATCCTCGACGCTCCTCCTCATCCTCTATCCACCTTTGCATAGTCTGAACAACAGCAGTTCCCCTCGGCAAAAGAAGCGGCAGCCCCTGTCCTATAATATCCACGGTAGTAAACAGCTCAAGCTCCCTGCCCAACTTATTATGATCTCTGTTTTTTCTGTCCTCAAGCATAGCTAAATGCTTTTCCAAATCCTCCTTATTATCAAAGGCGGTGCCATAAATCCTTGTCAAAGACTTATTCTTGGAATCTCCTCTCCAATACGCACTTGATGAAGATATTAGCTTAAAGCCCTTTATTTGTCTAAGACTCATTAAATGAGGCCCTGCACACAGGTCGACAAATCCGTTATCCATTTCATAAAATGAAATAACGGCATTTTCATCCAGATCCTTAATCAGCTCCACTTTATAAGGCTCGCCCTTTTCTTCCATAAGCTTAATCGCATCAGCCCTTTGCAAATCATACTTCCTAAGTCTGCTGCCCTTTTTAATCATTTTTTTAGCCAATGACTCAATTTGATTTAAATTTTCCGCCGACAGACTCTCCATATCAAAATCATAGTAAAAGCCCTCTTCAATGGCAGGTCCGATTGTCATCTTCGCATCAGGATACAGCTCCTTTACAGCCATAGCCAATACGTGAGATGCCGTATGCCGAAGAGTTTTGAGCCCATCATTCGTATCGGTTCCTAATATCTCTATGGTGCAATCGCTATCTACCTCCGTCCTTAAATCCTTTAATTCTCCGTTTACCTTGGCAACAGCGGCAGTCTTAGTCAGTTCATCACTCTGTTCTCTTATTATATCAAAAATAGACATCTTACTCTCAAATTCCTTACTGCTTCCGTCCTCAAACCTAACCAACATAGCTTGATTGCTCCTTTCTTCACATAAAATAACAATTTAAAATATTTAATCAAAATTGTAACACCTAAATGCTCAAAACTCAATAGGTTTTGCCGTTTTTTTGCTTACATCATTCTCTTTGATAAAAACCTGCCCCACATAACTGCAAAAAACCGGGTAACCGGCATCGTTCCGACACCTAATTATCCGGTCTTTGTATCATAATTTAATCAAATATCAAGCATAACTCCCATAAAAACAGGTACGTTATTTTCAGTATCAATTATCATATATAAAAATGGCTTATTTAATACCACATTCTTAGCCTTTTGCGTATCCAAAGCTGCATAGTCCGCCTCAATGCTCGTAACGGCTCCCGCTTTAGTTCCAGCAGCATTTACCTCTATGAAGGTCTTATGCAAAACATTACTGATACAGATATTTTTATCTGAGGTAACCATTCCACCAAAATCCGCCTTACTTTCATCAAAAGCCTGTTTCATTCCCATTTTCATCAAAGCATCATTTAATTTGACATCGGTTTCACTCTTAAATATCGGCAATCCTGCATTGACTCCAACATCCATCCGGTTTTTAAATATCTTGGATAATTTTTTCCCGGTTAAAGACTTCGTATACTCCATTACATCTTTATCAGGCATAATGCACGCAAAAGCATAGCCATTTTTATAAGGCTTTATAAAACCCTTTGCGCCCTTATCATGTAAATAACAACCCTCCGAAGAATACATCATATCGACGCTCTTTTTCTTACCGTTGTAATTAGTGAAATCACTTTTTTCAATAGATGACTTCATATATTTCTCATTCCATTCATCATCAAAGCTTAAGGCATTAATCAAATACATCAGCGAATCGCCGTTTATCTCCTTGATTATCTCCTTTATCATGCCCTTTGTGTTGGTTTTCACCCACTTATTTATTTTATCCCTGGTCTTTATATCAAATTTTTCCTTATGGACAGAAACAGAATAGGCCTCTTTATTTTTCTTAACGAAATCATCATTGATTATTAGGTCTTTATCATCCTTTATCCAAATAGAATTAGCCATATTTATACTCTTATTTTTAATAGTGGTATTTTTATAATCTCCAAAAAATTTATTTAAATCTCCTATATTGCCGCCAAGAACCTTTTCCATTTCCAGAAGCGTATCTCCCTTCGCTCCATTGGCAGTCATTCCCAATGCATAGCTTACAGATAAAGGCGCTATCAGCGTATTTTTATTGCTATTTAAATTCTGCTTTAATAAATTAACAGAAAAATCCATATAGGCATTTTTCACCTTTGATTCAGATTGTGTATCCTTTTTCATATTTTTTGACATTGCAAATGCATTAAATGCTAAAAAAGTACAGATTAAAATACCTACACCCATAAAACTTATTCCTATTTTCCTAAATATTTTACTCATATTTATCCTCCTTGTAATATATTTCTTCTATAATTATTTTGCAGATATCATATTTTTATTAAATCTCCGTCAGAATTTATGCCGCTCAATTCAAGACATCGCACTCACCGCCACGGCTCCGTCAGCCGCCGCAGTTATCACCTGTCTAAGTGGCGTATTTCTCACATCGCCACATGCATAAATTCCATCTACACCGGTTCTGCACCTATTATCTGTAACTATATATCCGTCCTCATTAAGCTCAAGCAGGTTCTCATATATCTTGGTCATAGGCTCTATACCTACTGCCACAAACACCGCATCTGTGAGCAAAACTCTTTCCTCTTCCGTTTTCACATTTTTCAGCCTTATGCCTTCAACCACACTCCCCCCTAATATTTCAAGCGGCACAGTATCCCATATTACTTCTATTTTTTCCTCTGCAAACATCTTATTTTGTAATATTTTGGCAGCTCTCAACTCCTTTCTTCTATGCACCAAATATACCTTGCTGCAAAATCTGGCTAAAAACATAGCATCCTCCACCGCCACATCTCCGCCTCCTATTACTACAGCGGTTTTTCCCCTGAAAAAAGCTCCGTCACAGGTGGCACAATAGGATACTCCCCTACCCTTTAGTTCCGTTTCTCCTTTTATATTAAGTGCCCTGTGCGACGCTCCTGCCGCTATTATAACATTTTTAGCGCATAAATTTCCATCATCAGTAATTATCAGCTTATAATCATGCTTATCCTCAATCTTTAAAACCTCTTTAGGCAATAAGGTCATTCCAAGCCTTGAAGCATGTTCAGAAAATTTGGTTGCAAGCTCCATTCCGCTTAATAAATCAAGTCCCGGATAATTCTCTATCTCATAGGTATTTATTATCTGTCCTCCGGCAATATAATTCTTATCCAAAACCACAAAATCAAGCCCCGCTCTTGATGCGTAGATTGAGGCACTAAGACCTGCCGGCCCCGCCCCTACAATAACCAAATCATATACTTTATCCATAAATCCTCCAATACAATATACTTTTTCGCCCACATCAAAAGCGTGCTTATGTATAGGTAAACGCAACAAATTATCAAAATTCAAATTATCAGCTAAAAATTACTATGCAGTTTATATATAAACAATTATAAAATAAATCTCACACTATGTCCAGCCATTTTTAACAGATATCTCTAAACCCTTCACGATCACGATCAGTCATGACACAAACAATTTCCTCAATGGGCATTTCTGACCGCATTTCATTAAAATATGCTATTCAATCAGGCCCTTACTTTTAAGCACCTCATAAGTCTTTCCGTCAAGTGCAACCGTGTAGGTAGCCAAATTTTCATGATTTTTAAACATAGCCAATTGTATTTCATTCGACCATTTGAGTATATTGTCACTTTTTAGATCCGCATCAACAGCAGCTGTAATCTGTCCGATCAGCTCCTTATCTTCTATATCTATTCCATCCAATTTCTTATCTGAGTAAATTGTAATTAAATCGATGTCATCATGTCCAAATATCCCCTTTCCCTCTTTCCCGTCTATTTCACTTAACACCTTAACAGTTTCAGTCAGTCCGGCTGTAACAGGAATATCCAAAATATCGTAGCCATTATCAAGCTTATAAACGAATCTCAATTCATTAACCTGATACGGTTTTAATTCATCAGCCATGAACCACTCATTTATATTCATATTGACAATATCCGTCTTCATAGCCTCATAGATTTTATCATAATACTCTTCCTTTATAAGCGGATAAGAAAATTTTTGATCATACATAGAGTGTCTTAGATGCATCACTCCGTCAAGCATATCAATATCTCTTACAAGCAAATTATCCAAAATCCCCTGCTTAAAACTCTTAGAATAGAAAAGCTTTGTTAAAGCCCGATCTTTTTGATCATTCGCCGATATATTTACAGTGTATTTCCTTGACACCTTTTGTTTATTTTTCAGATTATAGCTGACTGTTAAATGCATAGTGAAGTCATGATCTAAATAAGTATTCTCAGTTTTGTCCAAACTATCCTGCTTTGCAAGCTTTACAAACTCATAGGCGGCACTTAAGTCGTCGGAAATCTTTATGTTGCCCATTTCATGACTGCTTATTTTCTTTACTAAATTATAGTTATCATAAAAATCCGAATTTTGCAGTTTAATTATCTCATCTTTTTTTATTTCATCACTGAAAATCGCTCTTCGTGATGGCATAAGTTCACTAAAATAATTAAAATCTATCTCAATTGAATCAAGGTCCTTCTCATCAGCAATATATCTGTCGTAACCGAATACATCAAATCTTATAAAGCCCGACACGATAATACTGATTAAAATCGCTGCAACCAAACTCACCGGTTGATTTAATGCCCCCTTTATGCTCATATTAAATAGAGCGTTTATTAAAATATGAGAAATCACAGCTCCTAATAATATTCCAAAAATCAACCAGCCGAAGCTCCTGTCCGCTGTTACACAAAAGAACAGTCCCCCACTAAGCGCAATTAATATCTCCAAGTAAAATCTCACCACATTGTCTAATGTCCTGTAAATTCCGCCGGCATTTGAATTCTCGAAACGCCTTTTCACGAACAGGAAATAATTAAGCACAATAAGCACCGCTATAATAATAAGTGATGGTATTAAATTTTGTCTGAGATAATTTGAGCGTACCACATAATAACCTATTGTAATACGTTTAGCAAAAAATTCAAGCTTGTCAGGAATTGCAAAGGTGGAAAAAAATGTACTCATATAACCGATGATTACAAGTACACTAAGTCCTGAAACGGAACTGAATATTGCTGCGAAAAATCCTGCATTGGCATGATTTCCGCTTAACATGGCTCCAAGTATAAATAGGTTATAGACAATCATAAAGCTGATAAAACCGGTAATTACAAGCCTGACAAACGCCCTTATCATAGCATCAGTTATTCTGACATTTACGGCATATATGGGAATAGATAGAGCCAAAAACACCAAAAACGGAACCAAATATACCAAAATTCCATTTAAATACCTTGCCCAAAATATCTTTTTTCTTGTAAAAGGAACAGAATTATAAAAATCAACCTTGCTTCTGCTGAATACATAATCAAATGACGCATAGGCACAGATAATCGCCCCGATAATCGCCACGAAAATGGAGCTCGGTATAAGTATATTTTCGATTACACCATGTATTATAGCACTGTCTTCTGCTGAATAACCGTTACTGCTGAAATAAACCAAAATCGCCACAGGAAATAATATGAACTCAACAATACTTGACAGGACAAGACTGATTGACCTGTTTTTCATATCCTCCTTTAAAAGATTAAAGAATCTTGCTTCTGATGTCATAACCTATCACCTCCGTTTCGCTGATATAAATTTCTTCCAATGATAACGGCAAAGCCTCAAAAAATATCGGCTGCATTTCTTTTATAATATCCTTACATTCATCAAAGGTTCCTCTTACGGTTAATGTGAATAAAGAACCCCTGCCCGTTTCATTCAAAACCTTAATTCTTTCCTTTAACTTAGCCAAATCATCTGCGTTTCTAAATACACACTGTATTTTACACAGCTTTAATTTCATGTCATCAAGACTGTCATTTAAGACTATTCCGCCGTGATGCAGCATTCCTATATCATCACAAATGTCCTCTAATTCACGCAAATTATGTGACGCAATAACAGGAGTTAAGTTTCTTTCTTCCATTTGTGCAATGAATAATGACTTTGTCGCCTGTCTTACTATAGGATCAAGCCCGTCAAAGGTTTCATCACATAAAAGATATTTCGCCATACTTGACAGACCGAGCGCAACCAGCAGCTGTTTTTTCATTCCTTTCGAAAAGGTATTTATCTTCCTGCTGTCAGACAACATAAAGGTATCAAGCAGCTTTTTAAACTGTTCCATATTAAAATTGTGATACATATTTTTATAAAAGCCGGCCATCTCCTTTGGCGTACTTCCCGGCAAATAATAATGGTCATCGGACATAAAGAAAATGTTTCGTTTCATTTTCTCATTTTCAAAAATCGGCTCTCCGTCCACCTCAATAACTCCGTCATCAAGGCTTAGAACTCCGGCTATTAGACGAAGTAATGTGCTTTTTCCGGCTCCATTTGTACCTATCAGTCCAAAAACTTTGCCCTCCTCTATATTTATACTCACGTTGTTCAACGCATTAATGTCACTAAATTTTTTCGACGCATTGCTCACCCAAATCATCCTTCATCACCTCTTTTTCACAAACTATATCTATGATTTCTAACAGCTTATCCTTTGTAACACCGAAACTCATCGCCTGTAATATTAATTCTTCTATTTCCTTAATTATCTGCATCTGCTTTGAAGCCGCCCATGTATCGCTCTTTGATACAAAATTTCCGCGCCCCTGCACCGTATAAATAAAGCCTGATGCCTCCAATTCCTTATAGGCTCTTTGCACAGTGTTCGGATTTATCGCAAGCTCGATTGCGAGCATTCTTACAGACGGAAGCTTTTCATCCTCAGTTAAAATACCCTTTGCAATAAGCTCCGTCAGCTTTTCCTCTACCTGCTCATAGAGCGGTCTTTTATCTCTATAGTCAAGTACAATCACAAGTAATCACCTCCATTTTTATTATTGAGCCGGTAAACCGAACTTTTAATCAAGTGTGTTGATATAATTAATACACTTGATATTATATTACAACTATTATGATAAAATGTCAATGTTTTTTTATTTTAATTTTTGCACTGTTGCAATAGGTATTTATTTATGTTAAAATTAGTCCTCAAGCAATATTGAAATTTTGTATCGTGGGGTAACTAAATGTATTTTTTGACTGTATTCAAACAAATTATAATAATGTTTATCTTAATAGGCATAGGCTTCAGCCTGTCCAAACTGAAGGTATGGAGTAACGCAACTATAAAAGAATTGGTGACATTTTTAATAAATGTGGTTACTCCCGCTCTGATAATAAAGGCATACGTAAAACCGCTCACGGCTGAACATCTTAAAAATTTCGGAATGGTGGCTTTAGCGACAGCAATAATATATGTCATATCCATTTCAATTGCAAAATTATTCTTTGATCTGCCCAAATTTAAAACAAGTCGTGAATTACCCAATTATAAATTCAGTCTGACCTATTCCAATTGCGTATTTATGGGAGCCCCTATGATACAGGCAATACTCGGTGCGGACAGTCTTTTCTATGCAATTCCGTTTATTACCGTAAACAGCGTTTTTTTATGGTCACATGGTTTAGAAATATTCAGAGAAGAGAGGGGCTCCGTTAAAGATACCGCAAAACACATTTTATTAAATCCCAATATTATAGCTATATCTCTCGGTTTCATACTGTTTATAACAGGCACAATAAAATATGTACCGGAGGTAATAATGATGCCTGTCGACCCTCGCATCCGCAATCACATTGCCTATAATTCTGATGTTCTGCAAATTCTTATTTGTTCGATAGAACAATTTAAATTTACACTTGCAATTATTAGATAAATATGCTAAACTTAGATAGTTGTCAGGCGATGTAGCCAAGTGGTAAGGCGTGGGTCTGCAACACCCTGATCACCGGTTCAAATCCGGTCGTCGCCTTTTTAATAGCCTCTGAAAAGATTCATAACCGGATCTTTTCAGAGGCTTTTGCTATATTTAAAACGGTGTGCTGAAAAATAAGGCGTCAGCTATAAAAGCTACGCCCTATAAGTCATAATTATTTTGCTTTTCCCTGATTTGCAACAGCATTAATTTTTGCAGCTATCTTTTCCTGATCGCCTAAATATCTTTTTGAAATAAACTTGAAATTATCATCAAATTCATATACAAGCGGTACTCCTGTAGGCAAATTCACCTTAATTATCTCTTCATCCGATAAATTCTCAAAATACTTTACCAATGCCCTTAGAGAATTTCCGTGAGCCGCTATTATCACTCGTTTTCCGGCTTTCATCTGCGGCTTTATTTCACTCTCAAAATATGGAATTACTCTGGCTATTGTATCCTTTAAGCTCTCCGTAACCGGTAGCTTCTCTTCAACATCTCTGTAGGCAGGCTGCTTTTTCGGATTTCTTTCGTCTTTTTCATCAAGTGCCGGCGGGTGTATGTCAAATGAACGTCTCCATATGGTTACCTGCTCCTCACCGTACTTGGCAGCGGTTTCAGCCTTATTTAAACCCTGCAAAGCCCCATAATGCCTTTCATTTAATTTCCATGTCTTAATAACGGGAAGCCACTGTCTATCCATCTCCTTTAGGATATGCCCTAAAGTGTTCATAGCTCTTTTTAAATAAGAGGTATAGCAAATATCGAAATCAAAGCCCTCTTTTTTGAGAATCTGACCGCCTTCTATCGCTTCTTCATGCCCCTTTTCACTAAGCTCTACATCTGTCCAACCGGTGAAAAGATTAAGCTTGTTCCATTCACTTTCTCCATGTCTTACTATTACAAGCTGCATAATTGTATCTCCTTTATTTATATTTATAAAACCTTTAATTTTCTATACTCATCAACTTTTTTATCCTGTCGGTATGTCTTTCACCCTCAAATGCATTACCGAAAAACTCATCGACAATCATTTTAGCCATATCTTCCCCCACTACTCTGCCTCCCATAGCTATAATATTGGCATCATTATGCCTCACCGCCATTTTTGCAGAAAAAGGTTCGGAACACACAGCCGCTCTTATTCCCCTTACCTTATTGGCAGCAATGCTTATTCCTATTCCGGTTCCGCAGACCAGAACCCCCTTATCGACCTGTCCGCTTGCCACCTTTTCACCAACCAGTCGTCCATAGTCCGGATAATCTACCCTATCCGCATTAAAAGAGCCATAATCGATACAATCATATCCCTTTTCTTTTAAGTATTCAAGCAAAATACCCTTCAACACGAAACCTGCATGATCAGAACCAAACCCTATTTTCATTTTTTCTCCTCTATTATTCCAAAGTGACTGTATTAACTATTGAATGTCCTCATCGCCAAAAGAATCTCCACACTCAGGACAGAACTTTGGAGGATTATGAGGATCTTCCGGAACATATCCGCATTTGTCACATTTGTAAAGAGGTGCTCCGGCAGGCTTTTTCTGTCCGCAATTAGCGCAGAATTTACTCTGATTTATAGAACCGCATGAACATCTCCAGCCCTCAATACTCTCTTTAGCAGATGCCTGTGATGCCTCAGGTGCCTGTGACTGAAACTGCTGTCCCTGCATCTGCCCGGCAACTCCTCCCATAGCCGTATTAAAAGAATTTCCCATTTGTCCCTGCATATTGACATTCGGATTTTGTGCTCCCATTCCATAAAGCATTTGAGCGTTCATTCCGCCCACATTTTGAGCCATATTCATTCCGGCAAACGCCATCATAGGTCCCGTAGACTCATTTTTTGCGGCATCCTGCATAGCCTGAGCCTGCGCTCCAACAAGTGTTGCAGCTCCCATGGTGGGATCTCTTAATACTGCTGCCTTTTGAAGATTTTTAATCATATCCTCATCTTCTTTAGATGCCGTAGCAGAATTAACACCAAACGAGGCTATCACTATACCTCTTGTTTCTATCCATTTCTTGGACAAAATTTCATTTAAAGCATCAGCTATTTCCATAGAATGAGCAGGAAGCGCACTGTATCTTATTCCCATTTCAGAAATTCTTGCAAATGCCGGAGCTAAAGCTGTCAATAACTCAGTCTTGAGCATAGAATCGATTTCCTGTCTGTTATACTCATCTGACACATTACCGCAAACATTAGTATAAAAAAGAATAGGATCAATGAGCTTATATGAATACTCTCCGTTACATCTGACAGAAATATCCACATCAAGTCCGATATTCCTATCCACTACTCTAAAAGGAATAGGATTAATAGTACCGTACCTGTTTCCCAGGATTTCCTTTGTGTTAAAGTAATAAATTCTCTGATCCTTACCTGTATCTCCGCCAAAGGTAAATCTCTTTCCGAGCTGCTTAAAACTCGAAATAACGCTATCTCCCAGGTTTCCGGCAAAGATACTCGGCTCCGTCGAGGCATCATAGACAAACTCTCCCGCCTGAGCACACATCTCTACAACCTTGCCCTGCTCTAAAATAATCATACATTGTCCGTCAGCCACCGCAATAATAGATCCCGTAGAAATGATATTATCCTCACCCTTTGTATTACTTGACCTTCTGGATGTCCTTTTTTGTCCTTTTTTAACTAAAACATCTACCGGCAATGCGTCACAATAAAAAAATTCCTTCCATTGATCAGCCAATATTCCCGTCGTAGCTCCCGTTATTGCCTGAATTAATCCCATACGTCTTCTCCCTTTTTTAAATATCTGTTTATATACAAATAAAGCTGAAAATATTTAATTATCAGCTTTATATTAACACATTATTTTTTATTTATAAAGAGCTTTAGTATCGATAACTCTTCATTGTTCAAATTGGCAGCCTCCTTGTTCAATCCGGCGGCTTCAACCAATTCAGCTCGCATAATCTTTATATCATTAGGTGCATCGATAGCCAGCTTAACCCAATCAGCACCCATATCCGATATTGATATAGCAATATTTTCTCCTATTTTAAGAGCCTCGCCCTTTCTTCTCTGAAGTATCAGCATATAATCAGCCCCCTTTAACAAGCCTATCCTCATAATCCTTAAGATTATGACGAAGCTGATATTTACTGTCATCTAAAATTATTTGTTTCGACTTTTTATTTAACGCATTAACAATTATAGGACATTTTAGATTTATGGTACTTTTATCCAATGTTTCCTTTAATGAACAAATCACATAAAAAGACACATCATCAATATCAGGATTTCCGATTGCATTTAAATCTGCGGTAATCGGAAACGGATTGTAGTCATCCAATATCATAAAAGGATTCATAAGCACAAACGATATCAGCGGTTCCTCAACACTTTGCAATATAAAAATTCTATCGCTCTCATCAAACGGAACCGGCAGATATTTATGCAAATCATCAAAGCCGTAAAGCCCTTCATCAAAGACTAACAGTTCTTCCTCCTCATAATCCACCGCTCCCAATCCTTTAACCTCTATCTGCATAAGCAAAAATTCCTCCTGTTACTTATCATCGTGCCTTGGTGGAACATAAATAGGCTCTCCTAAATATTCAATATGAACATCGGGATATTGAGTGATTTCCACATCTATACTGCCCGGAATAAACTCAAAATCTCCGTTATTTGATCGCACATCAAAGTTAAGTCTATCCATATCATACATTATGGATAATTTAGCGGGATCTACAGATGTCTTTACTCCGGTTCCGGCTTCCGGATAAGCTTTCATGACCACCTCTACGTTCCTAGGAGCTGCCATCTGTTCAATTATCTTTCCCGTGACATCCTCACCAATTTCTCCCTCTAAGTACATTCTGCCGTTTTCAGCCATTCTGCCTGTTGCTGTATACGCGGCTCTTAATCCCTTCTGTGCAAAGTCCGCTGTACTCTTTTTAGGAGTAGCAGACAGTTGATTTCTAATATCCAATGTGTCCAGTTTTATCTTTACCGGACTGCTCTTCATTCTGATGCCGCCGCCCTGCTTTTCGCTTATCTCCAGCTGTGCAGTCTTGCTCTGCCTCTGAATCCTTGCATTTTGTATCTTCATTTCTATAGCTATCGGCACCGTTGTTATTTTTAATAATTGATCCATAACAACATCCTTTCAAGTATTATTAAAAGGGCAACATCTCTGCCAAAGTTTTAGGAATAATATTGGTTCCGAGTTTCAATGCGGTATTGTAATGTGTCAAAGCCTCCGACCAATTTGTAAAAGCTTTTTCAGGATCTTCTTTAGCCACTTCATTATATCTATCAACGAGTATATCTTGAGATAAAGTCAGCCTGCTCTTTGTTGTGTCGACAAAATTCATCTTTACGCCCACCTGTGTTTCGGTAGCCAATACTCTGTTGAATGCCGCATCAAACCTTTTCAACTCCTTTGAAAATGCCTGATGCCAATTTTCTTTTCTGCTTACGGGATCTGTTTCAGTCCAATAACTGGTTGCAGTGGGAGGTGCTCCCGAAACTGTTTTCGCTATCCTGTTCTTTGTCTGTTTGTTTATCAGATAGCCGTGCTGATCCACTTCCACTTCGTTTTTCATAACGGGCTTATTAGTAAGAGCATCCTTTATCTCTTCTCTGACATTAGTGACAGGATTATCATAAACTATTGCTCCCGATGCATTGGCATGAAAGTCCCTATACTCGGTACCGAAGTCCTTAAACTCTCTTAACATTTTTGCCAGACTTCCGGCAAGACTTACTATATTATCACCTCTTTTAACAGAGGTATTATATTTATTATCTATGCCCTTTACCATAGAAACTGATTCGTCCTTATCAGACCATCCTATAGCCTTTAAACCGGATAAAGACACATTGAATGCACTTGACGGTCCTATCTCATAAATACCCGTCTTATCCGATGACGGCATATCACCCGTGTTCGGCTCTGTAGACAGTCCGAAACCTATATCATAGTACAGCTTTTCTTCATTTAAAGTATCCAAGGTCTTTTCACCGGGCTTAGGATCGTGACCGTATCTGTCCTTACCTGTCAACACATCTAAGCCTCTGTAGTATAAATTGCCGTTGTGTAACTCAAATGGCGGCTTACCTCCGTCAGCTCCTGCAAACACAAAATCTCCACTGTCTTTTGAGTTAAGAGCCATAACTATAGACTCCTGCAATTTCTCAAGTTCTGTTGCATATATTTCTCTTTGAGCAGCGCTTGGATCATTTAAACCCTCCAGAGAATATTTTTTACTTAAATTTCTTGCTATATCTATTACCGACTGCAACACCTTATCCTGATTTTGTAAATAAGCCTCCGCCTTGTTCGCTGCCTGCTGATAGTCATCGTTTTTGGCATAATCTCTTTTTATCTTCTCTTCCTGAACATAAAGTCCCGGATCCTCTTCTACGGATATATATCTTCTCAATGTTGAAGCCTTGTGACGAGCCTTGCTCATATCCTCGGCTCTGGTTCCGAGATGCTTTAAATAATTGTTGGTTAATGTATTTGTAGTAACCCTCATATCCTAAAATCCTCCATTACTTATCTTCCTACTCTACCCGTATTCATCAAAGTATCAAGCATTTCGTCCATAGCAGTCATCACCCTTGCTGCCGCCTTGTATGCCTGATTATATTGTAGCATAGCCGCCGTTTCTTCATTTTGGTCAACTCCCGATACCTGATCTTTATTAAAAGAAATAGCGTCTTTGACCTGATTTTGTGCTTTCCTAAGTGTATCGGTAGACCTCTTGTCCACACCCAAGGTTACTCCGATGTTAGTATAAAATTCCTGCATATTTCCTTTAAATAGCGGTTTTCCTCCCGCTTCTCCTACCAAGGTGGTAACGACATCACCGCTGTCCAATCTCTTCCAGTTATAGCTTCTGCTCTCTTCCATAGCGGCAAGCATAGCCAAAATATTATCATTTTGCTTTGATCCCGGCTGATTTTCCTTTGACGGTGTCATCTTAATTTCGCTTCTTCTCCACCTTTCGGATATTCTTATATTTTCAGCTGTAAAAGGTCCTGAATGTGTAAATACGGTGGCATTGACACTTGCTCCCTTTTTCAGCTTGGTACCCTCTTTTAAGGTTACATCCCCTGTAAGTGTTATATCACCTACTGATGTATCTCCCTTATTGTAAGTTGTTCCGTTTATAGTAATAGTTTCATTAAATACAGTGCCTGCTGGTATTTTATCACCTGTCTTTAATGTTATAGGACTTGATAAAACACTGTCAAGTACCAAAGGTTTGTTTTTAGGAACCTCTGCGGTAAACAAAGCATAATCCGTAGGATCCAAGTTGGCGGGCTTGTTGGGAGTATTAAGAGAATTAAATACCTTAGCCATTTTATCCACCAATAAATCCATGGATTTTTCATAAAAACCTATTCCGTTTACCTTAGTGCCGTCAAAAGGTCCCTCTTTATTTATCATATCAAGCGTGCCTTTTATGGAGCCGTCAACTATCGTCTTATTCGCGTTATACCCATCCTGCACTCCCGATACGTCATATAATTGAACATCCGCATCAGGAGTCTTTGTACTGTCAAACACCTTAGGTATATCCTTTGAAGATAATGTAAAAATACCTTTATTCAATATACCGCCTTCTCCGGCGTTATTTTCTATACCGGTCACATAAAGCTTGGTCTTGCCGTACATATCCTCTCCGGCAGGGTTATTTGTGTGTGTCTTTATAACCTCGGCACCTATCTGTCTGAAATATAGGGTATCACCGATATCTATATTTCCGTTATTATCCAGTTTTATATTAGCTCCGTCCTGTCTCGCCTTTATATTATATTGCTGCTCTTCTAATAAAACGATGTCATTGCTCGGATCCTTGTCACTATCATTTAAAGTGATTTTTATATAATCTACAAAAGCGGATTTTTCTCCCGGCTCTGTCGGAGAAACTCTGTCCGTATACTTTACGCTGATAGGCAGATGCTTTGAAAGTTCATCTATCATAAGATTTCTTTGATCAAGCATCTCAAGTGCCGGATTGCCAAGTGCTCTCGACATAGTAATCTGCTTGGTTATCCTTGCTATATTCTGCAGCAGCTCATTACACTTTTTTACCTCCAAACTCATAGTGCTCTGTCCGTCCTCTGACGGTTGCAAATCCATACGGGTTTTTTTCAAATCTGTATGATTACGATGCAGCAGATTAAGTAGAGATTGAAACTCCGCCTTAACTATTTCCTCATGTTCATTTTCCCCAACACGGGTGGAATAGTTGGATATAGCACTTCTTATCTTACTGATTTGAGCCGATACCGCCTCCTTGTCCGTCTCATCAAGAACATCGGTTATCAAATCCTGAATATGATTTATCATCTCAGTAGTTGCTACTTTAGCATTTTGATCTCTATACTGGATATCCAAAAATTTATCTCTTAGCTGAGAAACTCCGGTCAGCTCAACACCGAAACCTATATTCGGGTTGGCTCCGGTCATATAAAACCCCGACAATCCTCTAAGGTTCATACTCATCATGTCAAGTCTCTGCCTGGTATAGCCCGGCGTTCTGGCATTTGTAGCGTTCTGTCCCGATACATCGAGACCCTTTTGATTATACTGTAGGGCAAGCTGTGCCATTGTAAATCCTGAAAATGTTGATCTAATCATTTCTATTTCCCCTTCATGCTTTAAAATCTGTAATAGATGTGCTGCCTATCGGCTTTTTTCTTTCAATATTTTGTGAATTCATTTGATTTGCCGCTTGAGCTGCTCTCTGCGACAAAAGCATATTAAGATTGGCAAGGTTAAGCTCTATAACTGTACGCACCTCATCCGACAACTTACTGAAATTATTGGTAGAATCCCTCAATACACTAACCGCATTATATAAGTCCGCAGAATATTCATCATCCGCTCTATCCACCATTTCATCAAGAGTCAAACCTTCATAACCTAAACTCTCAACTATCTGTATTCTGCGCCTTTCCAAACCCTTAAGCTCCATGGACGCCGCCTGCTCTTTTTTCAAACAGCCCTCCAGCTTCACCATATCATTTTCTAAAGACGCATTAAGTTTTACCCTCTGTATTTGGATAAGAGATGTGAAGATTTTAGATATATCCATAAGTACATTTATAAGATCTTTGGTTGTCATTCTAAGCCTCCAGCATCAGCTTTTTTATAAGCATATCCCGATCCACCTTATAATTTCCGCTATCTATCTGCTCTTTTATTCTATCCAATTTTTCCTTTTCTACAGGCTTTCTTACCTCGCTCTTCAGCTTATCGGATACTTTTTTCGCAAATGCCTGATCCATAATCTCAGCCTTGTCTGCATGAATTGTAATTGCATCAAAGCTCCTTGCCATAGATAACACAGCCTCTTCTCTTTGCCTAATATTTGCCGTATTAGAACTGTTATAACGCTGCACTCCCAAATTATTATTATTTATCTTCATAATCCTTGACCCCTTTTAATCTAAATCTTTATTAAAAAAGCGATATTTTTATTATATACATCTAATTTCGACAAATTTTATAAAAAATTAAGACAAATTTTATAATTTTTTAATTACCATCATATTTTATTAAGCTACTGACCTTATAATCCTTAAGCACCTCTCTGCCCTTTAAGCCCAAAAGCTCTATACAGGCGCAAATTTTGACAATTTCCCCACCCAACGACTCAACAAGTTTAGCCAAAGCCTTAAGAGTTCCGCCGGTAGCTATTAAGTCGTCCACTATTACTACCCTGCTTCCCTTTTTCACAGAGTCCTTATGTAGCTGTAAGGCCTCGCTGCCGTATTCCAGATCGTATTCTATCTCTACAGTTTCTCTTGGCAGTTTCCCTTTTTTTCTGGCAGGCACAAACCCCCTGTTCATATTGTATGCCACCGGAACTCCGAACACAAAGCCCCTTGATTCGGGTGCCACGATAATGTCAAAATCCACGTCCTTTAAATCCTCAACTATGCTGTCAACAGCCAATTTCAATCCCGCCGGATCCTGCAAAACCCCTGTAATATCTCTAAAAATAATACCCTCTTTCGGAAAATTCGGCACATCTATAACATATTCCTTTAATTTTTTCATTTCAATCCTCCAATTCATTTGTTTTTATATTTTTAATAATTCTACCAAGTAAGCTTTCATAAATAGGCGCAACATTCATAGAATTTGCAATCACATAAGCAATAATCGCCACCGTCGAAATGGGTAATAAATTACTGAAACTGCCCGTCATCTCTGTCACCAAAAGTACGGATAATATCGGAGATCTCACTACTGCGGTTAAATATCCGACCATTCCGACTATTATAAAATTGGAATAATAATCGCTTACAAAAATTCCGCAGCTTGACATAGCGGTGTAGTAAATGGCTCCGCAAAGTCCTCCAAGGACAAGCACCGGAAGAAAAATCCCGCCCTGCGCTCCGCTACCGTAGCAAAAACAGGTAAGTAATAATTTGGCAACAAAGAATACTATCATTATCCAAAGTGCCAACGGCTTTTTATCAACGCCCGTTATCAGGCTATGTCCTCCGCCAAGCAACTCCGAAGCAAAATATCCCGTAATCAATGTAACAATAAATGGTAGCAGACGTTTTATGAATAATGGTACCTTTATTATATCATATGCATTTAATGAAAGTAACAATAATTTATTAAATAAAATTCCTGCAACCCCCACAAAAACTCCAAATATAAGTAGATGCCAATAGCCGCCCAGCGGCAAATTCTTTGTCATCACAAAGGAAAATATCGGTTTTATTCCAAAAATATTTTTTGAAATAAAATCGGCTATTACAGATGCGATAAAAGAGGGAACAAGCAACATCGGCATAAAGTTCTTATGCATTTCCTCAAGCGTAAAAAGCGTTCCCGCAACAGGGGCATTAAAAGCCGCTGAAAGTCCGGCTGCCGCTCCCGCCGATATCATTCTCACACTGTCCTCATCGGTTCTGTTCATAAAAGTAGCACAAATTTTACCTGATGCCGCTCCTATCTGTATTGAAGGCCCCTCTCTGCCTAAAGAAAGTCCGCCCACATTACCTGCCACTCCGCCTACTATCTTGCCAATCAAGACTTTTACCGGATTCATATTCAGATAACCCATAGTTTCAGCCTGCACCTGGGGTATTCCGCTGCCGCTTGATAAAGGCTCAAATCTCAGCATAAAGTGTACAATAAGTGACATTAAAACAAAAATCACTACATTTCTTATTATTCCTATTTGACCGGTGTCACTAAAAAGTATATCTCTGATGTTGGCAGCCCATTCTAATAACAGTCTATATAATACCGAAAAAATTCCGGCTATAATACCCACGACAATGCCGTCCAATACTAATTTTCTTTTCATTTTAAAAAACTCCCCTCATTCTAAATCTCTCAAATACCGAATTCAAGTCTCCGTTATAATTGCCAAATGCTCAAAAAATACACTTAATGAGAATAAAGACCTGAAAGCAAGCAAGGAGCCGAAAGCATAGCTTTCGACTCCTAATATAAAATATAAAAGGGTATACTCAATCCTTTAACAGTTTTCCTTAAGCATTAGGAATATCAAGCTTGGTTGCCTCATTATCCACGTCTATATACTCATGCGGCTCATCATCCTCTGCCTTTTCTTCTTTTGCCTCCTCTACCTCAGGTAAAAGAGCCTTTATACTAAGACTAATCTTATGGTCCGCCTCGCAGCAATCCACTACCTTTGCCTCTATCTCCTGACCGTTTTGCAACACATCGGAGGGTTTTTTAATTCTTTCTCTTGAGATCTGAGAAACGTGCAGCAACCCGTCAATTCCCTCTTCCAGTTCAATAAATGCACCGAAATCAGTCATTCTTGCGACTTTGCCCTTTACCACTGTACCCACTACATATTTTTCTTCTGCATTTAACCAAGGATTCTGATCAGCAAACTTCAAGCTCAAAGCTATCTTGTTTCCGCTGATTTCTTTTATCAATACCTTTAATGTATCCCCTGATTTGAAGTTTTTCTTAGGATTTTCTATATGTCCCCAAGACATTTCAGAAATATGCAGTAAGCCGTCAGCTCCTCCAAGATCCACAAATACTCCGAAGTCGGTAACATTCTTTACTACCCCCTCTACGGTATCTCCCTCGTGGATACGTTCAAGCAGCTCTGCCCTTAATTTCTCCTTTTGCTCTGCCGCCAAAACCTTTCTGTTTCCGATAATTCTTCTTCTTGAGGGATTAAACTCCGAAATCACGAATTCTATTTCCGTATCTGCAAATTTCCCCAAGTCCTTTTCATACACATCAGATACAAGACTTGCAGGAATAAATACTCTGCTCTCATTAACCACGACGTTTAATCCGCCGTTTAACACCTGTATTACCTTACCCTTTAATACAGTCTTATTTTCAAAAGCTTCCTCTAAGACCTTATTTCCTCTGTCGGCAGCCAGTCTTCTGTAGGACAGTACTACCTGTCCGTCCTTTTCGTTAACTCTTAGAACCTTTGCTTCTATTTTATCTCCCTCGGAAACAAGCACTCTAAGATCAGCGTTAGGCTCTGCTGTATACTCTTCTCTCGAGATAAAACCGTCAAACTTATATCCGATGTTTACAACAAGTTCATCAGGTTTAGCTTCTATGACGGTGCCTTCCACTACATCTCCATTAGTTATTTTTTTCAAAGATTCCTCTAACATTTGTTCAAAACTTTGTTCAGACATTTTGCATGAACCTCCTCGATAATATTATTAGGGGTCGATGCCCCCGCAGTAATACCAATGCTGTCTGTGGATTGTAGGATAATAGAATCTAATCCGGAACTATCTTGAATCAACCAAGTGTCATTACAATGGATTTTAGCAAGCTCATACAGCTTCCTTGTATTTGAGCTTTTTGTATCACCAATCACTAGCATTTTATCACAATTTTTAGACAAACTTTCCGTATAAAGCTGTCTTTTTGTTGTAGCATCACAAATCGTGTTATGCACATCATTACTATAATAACCTTTTTTGTCCAAAATTGCAACTATATCTTGAAAATTATTTAGTAAAAATGTTGTTTGAACTATAGTTAATAATGGAGTGCTTCTGTCAATTTCAAATTTATAGACCTCTTCGGTATCTGAAATCACATGATATCTATTTTGACAGTGCCCTATAATTCCCTTAATTTCAGGGTGCTCGGCATCTCCCACTATAATAATAAGCTTATCCTTACTCTCTTTCTCAACCAGCTTTTGTATTCGTCTGACAAAAGGACAGGTAGCATCAATATATTCACATTTAAGCTCCTCCAGTCTATTATAAACCTCTTTTCCGACACCGTGTGCCCTTATTATGACTATTGCATTTTTAGCCTTTTCAATATCAAGATCGTCTAAATTATCCAAAACCTCCACATTTTCAGATCTGAATTTTTCTATCACGCTCTCATTATGGATGATCTCTCCCAATGTGTATACGGTTTTCCCCGTTTCTTTAGCCTTATTTATCGCACTATACACTGAATCCACAGCGTTTTTTACTCCAAAGCAAAAACCCGCATTTTCAGCTATTTTTATATTTATCATCGATAATACTTCCTATTTTACCTACCACATCTTCTATAGCTAAATCGGAGCTGTCAATCTCTATTGCATTAGCAGCTCTGCACAAAGGATTTAATTCTCTATGCATATCTCTATAGTCCCTATTCTCAATATCCGCCTCTATTTTTTTAATGTCCGCCTCAAGTCCTTTTAATTTAAGCTCCCTCGCTCTTCTGTTCGCCCTTACTGAAACGGAAGCTGTTAAAAAAATTTTGATGTCGGCATCAATCAATACATTTGTACCGATATCCCGTCCGTCCATCACCACATTTTTAGACGAGGCAAGCTGTCTTTGCAGCATGGCCAGCTGCTCACGCACAACTCTGTAGGACGAGACAACAGACGCCAGGTTCCCTATTTCCTCCTGCCTTATGTCAGAACTTACATCCTCCTTATTCAGAAAAACCTTTAAGACATCATTATAATAATTCAAGTCTATATTCGCCTTTACGCAGTTATCGGAAACCGCCTCTTCATCGTTTACATCAATCCCGTGCTTTTTCATATAAAGCGCCATAGCCCTATACATAGCCCCGGTATCAATATAGGTAAAGTCATATTTTTTAGCCAAAAGCTTGGCTATCGTGCTTTTCCCTGAACCTGCAGGTCCGTCAATAGCAATTTGCATAGTATCTCCTTTAAGTTTATCTTTTATTCTCGACTTATTTTCGTTAAATATTCAAGACAAGCCTTATCTCACACTTTACTTGCAGCATAGCCTGCGGCATATCCTGTAGAAAAGGCGAGCTGCAAATTAAAGCCGCCCGTCATCGCATCAATGTCAATAACCTCTCCTGCAAAATAGAGATTTTTTATCCGTTTTGTTTCCATAGTTTTAGGATTTATCTCTTTTATGCAAACTCCGCCTCTTGTGATGACCGCCTCGTTAAAGCCTCGAAGAGATGTCAGATTAAGCTCAAAGCCCTTTATAATATCAACAAGCATTCTTCTTTGCTTCGCAGTTATCTGATTAACAACGGTATCCTCTTTAATCTGCGATAATCCGATAATAACCGGAATAACAGTTTTTGGCAAAAGCCCGTTAAGAGAATTTTTGAAGCTTTTATTTTTTTGCTCTTCAAAATCCCTTAAAACCCTGGCATCAAGCTGTTCAACCGAAAGTGCAGGCTTTAAGTCAATTTTTGCCCGCAAGTTCTCTTTTCCAAGTATGTCGCCTACTATGGCGGACGCCGTTAAAACAAGCGGTCCGCTTATACCAAAATGAGTAAAAAGCATTTCTCCTTGCTTGCTGAAAAGTTCCTTATTCTTCTTATCGAAAATAGATAAATTTACATTTTTAAGGCTCAAACCCTGCAGTTCCTTAACAAAACTGTTATCGCTGTTTATGGGCGTCAAAGATGGAGTGCATTTTTCAACTCTAAGCCCTAATTTTTCAGCGAATCTGTGCCCGTCTCCTGTAGATCCGGTGGTAGGATATGACAATCCGCCTGTGGCTATAATGACGCAATCAGACTCAATCTTGGGACTTTTAAGTCCTTTACATACATCGGTTTTTATCTCAAAATCATTTACAGCCGTATCTAACAAAATTTTGACATTTAGTCGTTTCAGCTCTTTTTCCAATACATTTATTATATCAATAGAACGCTCACTTAAAGGAAAAACCCTATTCCCCCTTTGAATACAAAGCTTACAGCCGAGATCTTCTATCATATACATAAGGTCAAAATTTGTAAACGCATTAAACGAGGAATACATAAATTTAGAATTGCGACATATATTGTCAAAAAACTTATCCGTCTCACAGGCATTAGTGAGATTGCACCGTCCCTTTCCCGTGATATAAAGCTTTTTACCGAGCCTTTCATTTTTTTCAACCAAGGTGACATCAGCTTTATTTCTCGCAGCCGCAATACATGCCATCATTCCGGCAGCTCCGCCGCCCACAACAACCACTTTTTTATTACTCATAAAATTCGCCTT
>JBGZAX010000058.1:0-18019 GCA_041844335.1 Lachnospiraceae bacterium | reverse complement strand
TAATTAATATAACCGGAGAACCTATAGGTTCTTTTTTCCTTCTTATTCTCCTTTTATTTGACATTTTAAACTCCTTGTTAAATAATACAACACCCAAAATCCTATAAGTAGACAACTAATACTAAAGAACTTTCAGGTGTTGCATTAAGCGTTCATATAATAAATATTCAAATTCTCTCAAAGCCTTGATTAAGCATTTTAGGTGTAAGTCATACTAAGTAAAATCTTCATTTTGATCAATTTTCTCAAGTATTCATGTTATAATGATACCTTTACATATTTTTTAATTTTTTCATCCAATTCTATTTCGTCTGCTGAAATACTGATACACATACGAATATTTCTCTCCTCACTAATCTCATTAAGCTTTTCAACAAGCTCAGTAATCTCGGAAATTTCAATATGTGCAATCTTCAAGAAACTGTCACAATATATTATTTGCAAATCATAGTCCTGTGAAATAATTCCACAAACAAATCCCATAAATTTATCCGCATTGTCAATTTTATAATCAGCTACATTAATCAATCTTGCCTGATTGCTGAGTTCATGCATATGATTGGTACTTTTATCAAGATAAACCACACTTCCGCTGACATCTACAACAGATTTATTAGCATCATCCAATAAATACTTAGTCTTACCCTTTCCCTTTTTACCAACAAACAATTCGACCATAGTATTGCCCTCCTTAATTATAGTATGTTCGCAATAAATTATAACAACATATAGTTAAAAAAACAACTATTATTTGTTTCAATAAGAATATTTGATGTTAATCGATTTCCCTTAATAAATTATCCATTTGTGAATACAACATACCACTGTCACTTGCTTTCATCACAATTGAAATATAGGAATTCTTATCCTCATCTCTGCTTAACAACACAAGACATCTTCCCGCCTCACTGGTATAACCCGTCTTTCCGCCTATGATCATCGCATCAATACTCGGCTTATGTTCACCGTTTATATACCTGTTAGTATTTGTAAACGTCAGTTGCCCAGCTTTATTGACAGATGATGTATAATTACAAATGAACCTCGGTGTACTGATAATTTTCAAAAATTCATCATGCTTTATCGCCTCATTAAATATCAAATAAATATCATAAGCTGTTGTATAATGCTTTTCTTCAAAAAAACCGTGAGGATTCATAAAATTGGTATTAGTAGCTCCAAGCTCCCGTGCCCTGTTATTCATAAGCGCACAAAACTCATCAACACTTCCCGATATATGCTCCGCCAATGCAAGCGACGCATCTCCGCCCGACGGCAATAGCATAGCATAGAGCAACTGTTCGACCTTAAACACATCTCCCACTTTTATATTGCTCTTAGATGAACCGGCAGGGAGTTTGTTAATTACATCGGTTATCTTCACCTCTTCGTCAAGCTTGGAATTTTCAAGCACCAAAAGTGCTGTCATAACCTTTGTGAGGCTGGCAGGATATACCGTTTTGTGTGCATTTTTACTATATATTACTTCCTTTTGATTCAAAGCAAAAAGACAGGCTACTTTAGCATCCTTTATATTTACTCTCTTGGCAGAAACGTCCTTTGCAACTACCGCTAAATTACTTGCAAAAGACTCTGCAAGTGTCCTGTCCTCATATGTCATCATTCCAAATAAACTGTCATGTATATTATAGCTGTTAGCAGGCTTTCTGAACGATTCTCTTAATTTATTTGCAAAAAAAGCCAAACAAAGCAAACAAATCGCTGCAATTACCACTATCAGCAGCTTATTAACCCGACGTTTTGCCGGTCTCTTTGATACATAAAAATTCATTTATACATCTCCCGCCATTCCAAATCTCCCCTATCAAGTGATCGTAGTAATAATTCAGCAGTGGCAAGATTTGTAGCTATAGGAATATTATGCAAATCGCACAGTCTCACAACATTATTGACATCCGGCTCTCTTGTCTTTGCCCTTAGCGGATCTCTTAAAAATATTATCAAATCCATATTATTACTTTCTATTTCAGCACCCATTTGCTGCTCGCCACCTAAGTGCCCGGCCAAGTATTTTTGAACGTTAAGATTCGTCACCTCTTCTATAAGTCTGCCGGTAGTTTCAGTGGCACTTAGGGAATGTTTACACAATATACCCTTATATGCGATACAAAAATTCTGCATTAATTTTTTCTTATTGTCGTGAGCAATAAGTCCGATATTCATTTCATTTTCCCTCCCGCAAATTAATAATTAAGCTCGTCCGGCTGAAGCCCGACGTTTAATGCAACACCCATTCCGATATACAGACTCAGCATAGAAGTTAAGCCGAAACTGATGAACGGTAATGTTACACCGGTGTTTGGAAGTACCATTGTAGCCACTCCCATATTCAAAAAGCTCTGAAATCCGATAAGACAGGCTGTCCCGGTCGCGATAAGTCTACCCGTCAAATCCTTTGCTTTTCTTGCTATCATGAGTAAGCAGACAGTTAAAATAAAATACAAAGCAACTACAGTAACACAGCCTAAAAATCCCATTTCTTCTCCAATAACACTGAAAATAAAATCCGTTTCCACCTCAGACACAAAATTTGCATCCTTGACAGATGAAATAATATTGTTATTTATTCCTTTTCCTATCAGTTGTCCTGAGCCTATAGCCATTACGGAGTTATTCTGCTGGTCGATTAAATGTGAATAGCTGGGATTGTCAGGCTCCAAAAAAGCCATAATTCTCTCAAGCTGATATATATCAGGTAATTTCCCCGAATGTGCCAGTCTCTTTATTACCTCTATAAATATAAAAACAGACGGCAACGACACTAAAAATATTGGAGCTATCACCCTATAAGATAATCCCGCTACAAAAAGCTGAGATGCGAAAATCACAAACGTAACTATGGATGTAGATAAATTAGGCTGTTTTAATATCAACAGTACCGGTATAACTACCAAAAATAGTCCGAGGAAAATGTAAGCAGTATTTATTTTTTCCCTATATTTGTCCAAGAGCTTTGCAAAAAAAATGATCAACAATATTTTTGTAAGCTCTGAAGGCTGAAATTGTATTCCGCCTATAGTAAGCCATCTTCTGGCATGGGCTGCAACGGTTCCGAATAACCGAACAGCAAGTAACAACGATACGCTGGCAACATAAAACAGTATATAAAACCTTTCCGTATAAATATGATAGTCTATCAACATAAATATCAGCATAAAAAACACTCCGACTATAATTCCTATCAAGTGTCTTTTTTGTAAAGATGCATCCACACTTCTAACCGACATATTACCTATTACAGATAGTCCTAAAACGCATAAAATAAGTGTTATCTTAATATTCGATAAATTATATTTCTTCAACATTCATACCTCAATCACTGATCATATCAGTGCTTTTTTTCATAGAACCGTGCAAAATATCATCAAGCGTGCTCACTTTATAGTAATAAGCCACCACATCTCTAAAAACTTCGGCAGAATAGGTAGATGTATATCCGAACGGTATTCTGACTGCAACAGATATTTCAGCATTTTCTTCGGGCGCATATCCGACAAACAAAACGTGATTTCCTCTGGTTTTAAGGTACTCAGCAGTCCCTGTCTTTCCTGATGTATGCACATACTTATCAAGTGAATTGAAGATCTTATTGTGGCTTGTTACAACCTCTCTCATACCCTGTCTTACAATCTTCCACGTATCCGGACTGATTTTGCTCAAATGTTTTCTAGGCTTGGGAGAGTATTTTTTGATCAAATTGCCGTTATAATCGGTGATCTTATGCAAGGTAGTCAGGTCATAACATGTACCTCCATTAGCTATGGTATTAACATATCTGCATAATTCCACCGTGGTAAAAGAATTATTACCCTGCCCTATTGCAGAACGCACCGCATCCTCTGTAGAAATATGACCTGCCTCTTCCGGTATCTCAAGTCCCGTTTTTTCTCCAAGTCCAAACATCGTAGCATATTTTTTAAGCTTTTCCAAACCCTTTTCAGAGCTGTAATCTCCTCCTCCAATCTTGCCGTTTCCAAGCCTATAAGCCACATTGTAAAAATAAATATCACAAGAGTCTCTAATTGCCCCCACCATATTAAGCTTTCTATGACCGCTTTTGCTCCAGCACTGAGGAGATGGGCTGATTTCCTTAAATATACCTCTACAATCTATCGTATCTCTTGTTCCGATAATCCCCTCTTCAAGGGCAGCTATCGATGACACCATTTTGTAGGTGGATCCGGGTGCCGTACGCTGCTGTGTAGCATGATTATATAAGCTTTCCGAAAGATCATTTGTAAGCTTTGCATAGTATTTGGAATCCACCTTTCCCGCCAGCTTATTAAGGTCATATCCAGGATAGGTAACAAGCGCCAAAAGCTCTCCCGTTTTACTGTTTTGTACTACCACAGACGCCGTACATGGATCAAGACCGAGCTGTGCAGGCGTGATATTAAGATTTTTAATCTTCTTTTTAATGAAGTTGAACGGACTGTATCTACCCTCTTTAAGTGCAAGGTAATGCTCCTTATTTTTAGGAATGACACCCTGCTCAAATAAAATTAGGCACAGATCCTTTCCTGTAATCTCGCTGTTTTTAATAAGCTGCCTATATAATATCTTTGTAAATCTGGTGTCATTTTCCATATTTTTAAGTAAATACTTTACTATCTGCTCATTTATCTCATTTGTTTCAAAATATTCGGCAGTATCCGATAACAGACTGATGTTTATTTTATCATATAAGATAAGCTCCTTGACATACTGATTTAAAGATATATTTCCATTTTTCAGCTTTGTAAGTATGCTTTCCGCATCTCCCTTTATTATTTCGTTAGTCTTAAGTAAATTTAGAGAATATTCAATAATTTCTTTAAAATCCTTTGAAAATGATGAGTTTATTATTTTATTGTCATCTGTAAAAGCATTTGTCAGCTTATTAAATGTATCTTTTTTATACTCCCTTATTTTATTAAAAACTCTCTTTTCAACCTTACTTATTTTTCTGTCCTGTTCATTGATATCTATAACATTGTTATTTATAAGCGCAAAATAAACATCATCTATCGGTATTTTTATCTTGGTAGCACTTTCATTAAGCGGCCCGTAGATCTTATTATTTACGATTCTTTCATTTAAAATATCAGCCAATTTTTTTTCAAGTATCTTATATGCCGCCTTTTGCAGCTCACTGTCCTCGCTCAAATAGACATCGTTTCCGATCACAGGATTTTTCTTATCAATATATTCAAGAATAGCTCCTAAATTGTTTACATAAAGCCTTTCTTCTCCCTTTACACCTCTAAGATAGCTCTCCATACTCTGCTCAAGTCCGGCTTTTCCGATTTCATCATTTGAAGAATAGCTTGAATCTTCTTTCATAAGATTGTCCAGTTCCTCCTGTGAGGGAGTTCCGGTATAGCCCAATATATGCGAAAAATAAATACTGTCGTAATAGTATCTTCTATAATTTAAGCTCACATCTACACCTGTCAGCTCATTTTTGTTTTCCATTATAGCCGTTCTGGTACGCTCATTCACATCAAGAGCCACATTTACGCTCTTATAACGCTGGTAATAATTAGCCGATAATGCAGATCTTAATGTAATAAGTTTCAATAGCTCATCATTGGTAAAGCTGCTCGGCCATTCCTTTACCTTCGCCTCTTTAATATTATCTTCAGTATATTTTACAGGTGAATATACCAAGCCCTCTTTTGGAAACTTGTTTTGATAAATAGAATATTTTGAAGCGCTCGCTAAAAAATTTATAACATCCTTTGCGGTTGCCTTGTTTTGATCCGCATTAAGATATTCCACATCGGTATATCCAAAGACATCAGCTTTAAATCTCTTTAATTTGCTGCCATCAACCTTAAAATAAAATTCCTGCTTATCATCAAGTCCTATAGGAAAATCCTGTATAACATTGTCGTTATATTTCTCAACCAGCTTTATTGTCTTAAACAAAATACTGTTTAATCTTAAATTTCTGTACCTGCCCTCATTGAAGCTGTCCTCTACCGTCACATTATAAGCCAACTCATTAGTGGCAAGCAGCTTTCCGTTTCTATCAAAAATATTCCCTCTGGGTGCATTTAACGATTTTGTCTTCACAACCTTTAACATAAAGCTCTTTTGATATTGCTCACCATTTATAATCTGTAATAAAAACAACTGATACACCAATATTGTACTGCCAAATACAGCGATTAAAAACAAAATTGTAAGTCTTGATGTAAAGACCTTAATCAAAAGCTCTCGTATTTTATCTTTCAAATTACTCACCTTTTTGAATCATAATCTATAATTAATCTCTCAATTCTAACTAAAAGCGATTTAAGCAACGGATACAAAATAGTTGCAATTACCACAGTATATATCGCCTCCGACAGTATAATTCTCTTTAAATAATAGAATAGATTTATTCTGCCTCTTAATAAAAATAAAAATATAAAATTGCAAAAGCCGTAAAATACATCGGAAACTCCGATAACAATAAGGCTAATCCAATATCTGTCAATGAATAATAATCTTTTTAGATTTCCGCTGATGTACCCTATCATCATAAAGATTATTGAACTGAAACCAAATAAATCACTACCCAAAAAATCTATAAAAAATCCTGCAAAAAAGCCGATTAAAATTCCGGATTTTTTCCCTATCAAAAAACCCGATGCCGAAACCAGTATTATCAAAACATTCGGAGAAATATAGGCAATCCTTATAAAGTTGGACAAACTCATCTGTAATATAACTGAAAATAACAAAATAAGAGCCATATATACTGTGATTTTCATAGGCACGTAAAATTTATTCATTTTTTACCGTTTTCTCCACTATCCCATACTTCTTTAAGATCAGTAATTACAAGCACCTCATTTAATGCGGTAAAGTCAACTGCCGGTACCAGATACCCAGATTTTAATATCTGATTAGGTTCCTTTTCCAAACTGTTCACATAACCGATTAAAATTCCCGGCATATATTTTGTACTGATATTGGATGTCACTATCTTATCTCCTACAAGCACCTTGTCTTTCGGATCTGACAGCTGCAATAAATGTATACTTCCCCTATCAAGCAGGCTCAAATCTCCAGCTATCAGACATTGAGCCGATGTGGTAAGCGCCATAGCCTTAACATTACTTGAATCATTTATAATGGACATCACCTTTGAATAGCGCTTTCCTACATCTGTAATAATTCCTACAAGTCCAGCTCCGGCTACCACATTCATATCCTTTTTTATACCGTCATCACTTCCCTTATCAATGGTAAAATAATCAAACCAGTTACCCGGAGTTTTGTTTACTATATTCGCCTCTATCTTATTATAGCTGGGAAGCTCCTTATCAATATTGTACAGCTTTTTTAATCGGTCATATTCCATCTGCATTTGATGAAGAGAGGTATTTTCCACAGTAAGAGCATCAAGCTTTGCCCTCAATTCTTTATTTTCATTTTGGAGGTTTTTAAGCTTTTTGATAGTATCTATTCTTTTTCCGGCAGCCTGCCCTATATCGGACAAACCGCTTTGTATCGGAAAAAACAAATATTCATTTATTGTGGAAAACGGCTCTTTTGAAACATCGAACAAATACGAACTTAATAAAATAGCAACACATAAAACCGTAAGCGCAATCAAAAGATGCTTATCATTAACAGACTTTTTCTTCGGACTCTGACTATCGTTCATAAAGTCTCACCCTCTCACCCTTCAGCTATACTGTTCTTTCAATTCATTCAGAGAATAAGCAAGTCTTTCTAAGCTCTTTTCTTTCATTATTCTGCTGAGTCCTTTTACAACGCTATCCGACGGATCCTCAGTAACATTTACTCTAAAGCCCAGTTCTCTATTTATAAAGGTATCAAGATTCCTGATATTAGATGAACCTCCTGTAATATAAAGTCCGTCCTTGATAATATCGGATGCCAACTCCGGTGGCGTACTTTCTATGGCATTTTTTATCTCATCGCAAATTGAATGTAGGTTGCTTTGTATAGCTTCACTGACCGTTTCAGCAGATATGTTTACCTCCACCGGCAGCCCTTTTCCAAGATTTACTCCATATACTGGAGCGGAAATATCCTCAGGGCTCATAGCATAACCAAGCTCCTTTTTCAACAATTCTGCGGTTTTTTCTCCTATATTTAAGGCGTGATTTTTTCTGATAGCCGTTCTTATAGACTCATCAAGCTTTTTACCGCCTATCTTCATAAGATTGCTAAGCACAATTCCTCCAAGAGAAATAACCGATATCTCTGTGGTATCGGCACCGATATTAACAATCATTATTCCTTTTGAATTTATGACATCAAGACCAAGCCCTGCTGCATCAGCCACAGGCTTTTCCACCATTAAAATTTGCTTAGGTTTTATATATGGAGTCTTAAGCACATCGAAAAACGAACGTTTTTCAACCTCCGTTATTTCTTTCGGAACCGCAACAAAAAAAGAAGAACCTTTTATATTGCTCTTTGAAATTTTGTCTAAAAAACACTTTAATAGAGTCTGCATATTTCGCAAATCGGATATTACCCCGTTCACCATAGGATAAGACACCTCTATATTGGCAGGTGCTTTCTCATACATTTCGTAAGCATCATCTCCGAAAGAAAACAGCTGTGTCTTGCCTGAAATTGCTATGAGATTTCTTTCATTAAGCAGCTTATCTCCCTGCTTTGCATATATTTTTATATTTCCGGTTCCCAAATCAAGACCGTAGATATTAGCCATTTTTATACTCCTTATATTTTATAATATTCCTTTTTCTTTAAAACTGTAATACTCTCCGTTCCCTATAACAATATGATCCACCAGTCTTATTCCGAGAAATTTTCCCAATTCACAAAGTCGCCTTGTCACATTAAGGTCTTCATCACTGGGTCTTGAATCTCCGCTCGGATGGTTGTGCAGCACTAATATTGAAACAGCATTGTACTTTAAAGCCTCTCTGAATATATCTCTTGGAGACACGATGGCAGAACTTATACTTCCAATTGAAATATGCTTATCACAAATCATCCTAGATTTAGCATCAAGCATCACTAAGACAAAATTTTCCTGCTCCAGATGTCTCATTTTTTCCATATAATATTCAGAAACAGACCGGGAGTTATCAAATTTAAGCCTTGTTTTAGCCTTACTTGCAGCTATTCTTTTCGAAAGCTCTCCTATGCACAATAATTGAGCAGCCTTAACATTTCCTATTCCCTTGATTTTAAGCAAAGAGCTTTTGCTTAAATTTATAAGAGCAGATAAATCATTTCCGCCATCACATAACTTTAGAACCTCTCTGGCTAAATCAAGAACATTTTTGTCCTTCGAACCTGTTCTTAAGATTATAGCAAGAAGCTCACTATCAGATAACAAATTAACTCCCACCAAGTTAAATCTCTCGTATGGGCGTTCAGTATCAGGTAAATCTTTAATTGTAGATGTTTCCAAAAATCCTCCTTCCAAACAATTCTCTCAGGCAAAAGGATCTTTAAATGTAATTAAATAAGCTTATATATAACTATCCCGATAATAACCCCTATGATGCTGCCGATAGTAACATGGAAGCTCAAAGCAAATGTAAGCGCCAATATACCTATATCAAGCACAAACGGGGTGGTTAAGCCGAAATGACCGCCAATGTTAAGCCAGGACAAAAACTTTACCTTTAGAGCAAGGGAGCTTAAAAAACTGCCCAATACTATACCTACAATAAGCAGGATAATAAGAACTATGACATTTTTGGATTTTGACTTCTTCTTAGCCATAAAAAATCTCCTTTTATTAAACTAATAAAAACTTAAGTTAATAATAGCACAAAAAATCGTTTATGTATAGTTTTCTTTTACAACTTTATAAACTTTTTTAATTAAGATTTTTCAATTATACTTGACAATATTAACTAACTATTATAGAATATCGTAAGTATATTTGAATGTTTTAAGGAGAAAATAGATGGCAAATATTAAATCAGCTAAGAAAAGAATTAAAGTAGCACAAGTTAAGGCTGCCAGAAATAAGGCGATCAAATCAAGGGTGAAGACTGTTATAAAGAAGCTGGATATCGCAATCGCGGAAAACAATAAGGAAGACGCTGTTGCAGCGTTGAAGGTGGCAGTATCGGCAATTAACAAGGCGGGTTCTAAGGGTGTTTACCACAGAAATACCTGCTCAAGAAAAGTAGCCAGACTTTCAAAAGCCGTATCTGCCATATCTTAATCTGATTGCACAAGCATAAAGACCGCTACTTAAATATAGCGGTCTTTTTTTATATTTTATTATATTAATATTACAACAGGCTTCTTTGCTTACACAGCTTATCAATAAATTCATTATTGGTAACCGTTTTGTTTAAAAGGCTTATAATAGCCTCCACCGACTCATCGGATCTTGAACTGTTTAAACCTCTGCGCATTATATTTACAGCCTCAAGCTCGCCGGCTTTCATTAAAAGATCCTCACGTCTGGTGCCGGATTTCTGCACATCAATTGCAGGAAAAATTCTTCTCTCCGACAGCTTTCTGTCAAGAACCAGTTCCATATTACCTGTTCCCTTAAATTCCTCATACACCACATCATCCATTTTGCTTCCGGTGTCAACAAGAGCCGTTGCCAAAATTGTAAGACTGCCTCCGCCCTTTATGTTCCTTGCAGCTCCGAAAAATCTCTTAGGCTTATATAGCGCTGATGGGTCAAGCCCTCCCGATAATGTTCTTCCTGAGGTAGGCACAAGCAGATTATAAGCCCTTGTAAGTCTGGTGATGCTGTCAACCAATATCATAACATCATTTCCATGCTCCACCAATCTTTTTGCACGCTCAAGAACCATTTCCGATACTCTTCTGTGATTTTCCGGTAATTCATCAAATGTGGAATATATTATCTCCACATCAGTATTGGACATAGCATCTTTTATGTCTGTTACTTCCTCAGGTCTTTCATCAATCAATAATATTATCAGATGGATTTCTTTATTGTTCTTTATTACAGACTTTGCAATCTCCTTTAACAGCGTGGTTTTCCCCGCCTTTGGAGGTGATACTACCATTCCTCTTTGTCCCTTTCCGATAGGTGCAATAAGATCCGTTAAACGCATTGCCAAAGATGCACCAGATATTTCCAATACAATTCTTTCATTCGGGAAAATAGGTGTCAAATCCTCAAAGGATGGTCTATTCATAGCTTCATAAACAGGTCTTCCGTTAACCTTTGTTAAATATAATATAGGTTTAAATCGGTCCGTAGATTTTTTTGTCATTCCGGTCAGAATATCCCCTGTCTTTAGATTGAATCTTCTAATATAAGAGATTGACACATAAACATCCTCATTCCCCGGTAAATAGTTATCACACCTGATAAACCCGAAATCTTTTTCCGGCATTATTTCTAAAATACCCTCCGCTATTTTACCGCTTTCAAGTTTTTCCAAATCCTCAATCGACTCCATGCCGGGATATGGAACAAAATACTTGTTATACAATTTCATGACATTTTCAAGAGTTGCCCTGTCAACCTTAAATTGAGATTTATTATTAGAAATACTCCTTGATTGAGGTTGTGCATTATCAATAGAACCCTGATTAGAATTATTTTGCCTAAAGTTATTTACATTATCATTATTTATTGTATCATTTTCATTTTTCTGAATATATTCATTTTCAGAACTTTTATAGGTTTTGTTTCTATCCAAAACAAGCTCCTGATCGTCATTTTTCATCAGAGCATCTATTATCTCATTTTTTCTGGCAATTGATAAACCTTTTAACCCCCTGTCCTTTGCCAAATCCTTTAATGCCATAATAGATAATTCATTATATTGTTCTCTGTTCAATTTTTTCACCTCGTCTTATTATCCAAATATAAAATTGTTGCCTGATTGTTTTCAACTCTTACAGAATCTATAGTTTTTTCAAGAAATGTAGAAAATTTTGTGAAACCGCTTTCTTTAATACTTATCTCCAAATTTTTATCAATCATCAACAACTGCCTTTTAAGCTCCCCTACATTCATAGTCAAAACCTTATTTCTTAAGAAAATATCATTGATTATAGCTCTTATTTTTTCAGGGGAAGATACCTTCATTGCAGCATATTTGGCATTATTTTTCTTATAAATATCAAGACTTTCAAAACCCTCAAGAAATGTAGACAACTTACTGTAATTATAATTTCTGACATCAAAATCAGGATATATTTTTACCAGTCTGTTTCCGATTTCAGCAAGATCCATCTCATTATCATCGGAATCAAAGATCATCGCAATTATCTGTTTTTCTATCTCTTCCTTTTTAGTAATGGCATTTGTTTTTTCTTCAGGAATTGCATCCCTCACATTGTTCTTAATATTATCATTTTCAGAGTCATACTCGTTATTTGCTATAATATCAAGATAAACAAATCTTTCACATGAGGCTCTGAAGGACTCCGGAGTCTTTTTTTCTCCCATTCCTATTACCATTTTTCCGGATTCTCTTATCCTTTTTGCCAATTTGTTAAAATCACCGTCACTTGATACTATGCAAAATCCCTCTACCTCGTTTGAATATAAAATATCCATAGCATCTATTATAAGCCCCATATCAGATGCATTTTTGCCGGGTGTATCATTCGGCTGCATCACAGGAGTTAAAGAATATTTCGATGAAGACTTAAGCCAAGGCTTTAGATCAGGCTTTGACCAATCTCCATACATTCTTCTATAAGTGACTTTACCATACTTTGACAACTCACCCAATATTTTATCAATATATTTGGCGCTTATATTGTCACAATCAATAAGTAACGCCATTTTTCTTTCATCTATTCTTAGACTATCAGACATTTAATCATTCCTTTTAATTATTTTAATACATTTCTAAACCTGTTAATATGGCTTTTAAATTGATCCAAATCACAATTTACTATAAGTCTTTCAGGAAAATTCATTTCCTCAAGTACCTTTTTTGTGTAACAAAAATCTCCCACCTGCACATCGACATGAGCATCGGTATTTGTAATAATTTCCACATCTAAATCTCTGCAAAGCTCCAAAATAGTTCTGCATTTTTCATAGGCTCCATCATATCTTGTACCCACGGGATCAAGCGAATGATTGTTTATTTCAAGCAGTTTTCCTGTTTTCTTTGCATGTTTTACAAGCTTTTCATAATCAAGATCCACTCTTCCGTCATCGGGATGCCCTATTATATCTATATAAGGATTATTCATAGCACCGATAACAGCCTTAGTATTTTCTTCTATTGTACCTAAAGGATACCATGGCATATGCATACTGGCAATATTTATATCTAATCCTCTAAAAATTTCAGGATCCGTATCAACCTCAAAATCTACATTTCCATCATAGTCTATTATGTTATTTTCCGCTCCGAAAAAGACCTCAATACCGTACATTTCTCTAGGCATTATTTTCAAATTTGAAAAATAAGACTTATGACAGGCATCGGGTAACCTTAAGGTATGTTCCGTGATACAAATAGCCTTTAATCCCACATCCTTTGCCGCCTGCACCATTTCTCTTACTGTGCTGTAAGCATGACCGCTTGCAACAGTATGCGTATGTGCATCTACCAAAAACTCCATATTACCTCCGAATTCATTACAAAACATCACATACACCAATCAAAGTCATATGCAACATTTTCAAGACAATTTATATCAAAAAATAAACATAGCATCGCCAAATGAAAAAAAGCGGTACTTGTTTTCTATCGCATACGAATATGCTTTCATTATATTATCTCTTCCCGCCAGTGCACTTACAAGCATCATAAGAGTAGATTTCGGCAGATGAAAATTGGTAATTAGAGCATCGACCACTTTGAATTTATATCCTGGATAAATAAAAATATCCGTCTCCCCCTTAAATTCCGACAATATTCCGTTTTCATCGGCATTAGACTCAAGACTTCTAAGGCTCGTAGTTCCTACCGATATTATTCTTCCGCCGTTTTCCTTGCATTTATTAATAATGTCGGCAGTCTCTTTTGTAATACTGTACTCTTCACTGTGCATAATGTGTTCATCAATATTATCCACCTTCACAGGTCTGAATGTCCCGAGCCCCACCTTAAGATCCACCTTGGCAATAGTAACTCCCATAGCGGTTATTTCATCAAGCAGCTCATTTGTAAAATGAAGACCGGCTGTAGGAGCCGCAGCAGAACCCGAAATGCTTGCATAAACCGTCTGATACCTGCTCTTATCCTCCAATTTTTCCGTAATATACGGAGGCAAGGGCATAGTTCCTATTTTATCCAAAACCTCTTCTAAAATACCCTCATATTTTAGGCTAACTATCCTGTTACCATTCTCCAACACATCTATTATTTCAGCCTTTGCCTCATCGAAAAAATTGAGCCTGGCACCTTTTCTTAATTTTTTGCCGGGCTTTACAAGACACTCAAAGTCATTATCATTTAATCGCTTTAATAACAGAATTTCCACATTGGCACCCGTATCTTCCTTTAGTGCATAGATCCTGGCTGGGATTACCTTGGTCTGATTTAATACCAGGCAATCACCGGACTTAAGATAATGAGTAATATTACGAAAAACCTCATCTTTTAAACTTCCATTATTTTTATCAAGCATCAATAATCTTGATGATGCCCTATCCTTTAACGGAGTCTGTGCTATCAGCTCATTGGGCAATTCATAGTCAAAATCACTCGTCTTCAAATTAGACACGTAAGTTTACCCCTATTCTGCCAAGCTCCTCCAATATCCTATTTACCGCAGCTGTAATTTCATCATCAGATAATGTTCTGTCATCTGCCCTGAATATCAACGAATAGGCAAGCGACCTGTTGTCCTCTCCGATACCCTCTCTCTCATAAATATCAAATAGCTCCACATTTTCAAGAATACCGTCAGCATTGTTTTTTATAATCCTTTCAATGTCAGCTGCCTTCACTGATTTATTAAGAACAAAGCTTAAGTCTCTCGTAGATGCTGGATATTTAGGAATAGCCCTATAAATCGTATCAAATCTTGATAATTTTTCTAAGGTATTCAAGTCAAGACAGGCGATATATGTGCGATCTGCACCATTGTCCGGCAATTTATAGGCTTGAGCAACCAAAGGGTGCAATTCTCCAAGGTACCCTAATTCAGTATCATTACATGACACCTTCGCTTGTCTGCCGCTATGCAAAAAGCTCACGCTCTCATCATTTATAAAATTGATATCTCTATCAATTCCTACAGATCGCAATATAGCCTCAACCACAGCTTTCATATCAAAGAAATCTCCCGAATCATAAAAGCCAAGAGTAATCTTAGGATTTTCAAACGGCAGTTCCTTTAACGGCAATTCCTTTGGTATATAGACCTTTCCAAGCTCAAAGAGCCTAACCTCTTTGTTTCTTCTGTTATAATTTATAGACAAACAGTTTAAAAGACCGTTTACAGTGGTGGTGCGCATAAGCTTAAAATCCTCTCCCAAAGGATTTAACAGCTCTATAGCATATCTTTCCTTTGCATCGGAACTGAACAACAGCTTATCAAATACCCTTGCACCTTCAAAGGAATAGCTCATTGACTGAGAAAATCCATAATTTATCGCCACCTGTGATATAATTTTTTCTATCTTTTCCTCTTTTGTAATACCGCCCATTCCGCCGGCAAATACAGGGAGCTTTGTGGGTATTTTATCATATCCGTAGCATCTTGCCACCTCCTCTGCCAAATCGGCTACTCCCTCAATATCAGTTCTGAACCAAGGAACGGTAAGATTATCATCATGAATTATAAAGCCCAGCCGGTCAAAATACTTTGCCATTTTTGCCTTTGAAATTTCAGTTCCGAGAATATCATTTATTTTTTTATCATCAAATTTCAGTTTTCTTTCTTTTTCTTCACTTAAATTAATGTCCGCTACTCCCCCTACTACCTCGCCGCATTTAAGCTCTTCCACAAGCTCGCAGGCTCTTTGTACAGCCAAATAAGCACTCCTTGGATTTAGGCCCTTTTCAAACAAGGCTGATGCTTCGGTTCTAAGTCCCAGTCTTTTACTGCTCAATCTTATATTTGTGCCGTCAAAACAAGCCGCTTCGAAGACTACGGTATCGACATTTTCGGTAATCATGGAGTTCTGCCCTCCCATAATACCGCCGATTCCGATAGCTTTTTTTCCATCGTGTATCATAACCATATCAGTATCAAGCTGTCTTTTTTGTCCGTCAAGAGTAATAAATTCTCCATTTTCAGCACGCTTTACTATTATTTTGTTTTCCTCTATAGTGGATATATCATAGGCATGCATAGGTTGCCCGTACTCTTTCATCACATAGTTTGTAATATCTACAATGTTGTTAATAGGTCTGATTCCGCATGATGAAAGTCTTCTCTGCAACCATTTTGGAGAGGGTCCTACCTTGACATTCTTAACCACCCTTGCACAAAATCTTCTGCACAGCTTCTCATCCTCTATTGCCAGAGAAATATATTTATTTACATCATCATCATTGCCCGTCTCTTTAATTACCGGCGAAACAAACTTTTGTCCGAATGCAACTGCAACTTCTCTTGCTATTCCTATCATACTGAAACAATCAACTCTATTGGAAGTTATTTCATATTCAAAGACTGTGTTATGTAATGAAAGTGCCTCTACAGCATCGCTTCCCACCTCAAGATCTTCGTTAAAAATATAAATCCCATTTTCAGGTGCCTCCGGATATAAGAACGAAGACATTCCAAGCTCGTCTATTGAGCACATCATTCCATTTGATTTCACCCCGCGAAGCTCGCCCTTTTTTATAACAAAACCGTCTTTATTTCCCGCTTCGTGGCGATTTGCAGCCACCTTACCGCCATCAAGAACTATAGGAACAAGATCACCCACATTTATATTGCTTGCACCTGTCACTATCTGCAGCTTTTCTTTTCCCACATCTACCTGTGTCACAACAAGTTTGTCGGCATCAGGATGCTTTTCTATGCTTAAAATTTTTCCGACCACTATTTTATCTAAATTTTTATCCAATTTCTCAAAGGATTCTACCTTTGTTCCAAATAAAGTCAATCTATCTGAAAATTCCTTTTCAGTAAAAGTAATATCGGGTAAGTAACTTTTCAACCATTCAATCGGTGTATTCATACAATAATCCTCCGAACCTATATAAAATTAAAATTGCTTTAAAAATCTTATATCATTTTCATAAAGCAATCTCATATCATCAATTTCGTACTTTAACAGTGCAATTCTCTCCAACCCCATACCGAAAGCAAAACCTCTGTATTTATTATTATCAATTCCGGACATGGAAAGCACATTCGGGTGAACCATTCCACAACCCAAAATTTCAATCCACCCCTCATTTTTACAAAATCTACAGCCTTTACCGCCGCATTTAAAGCATGTGACGTCCATTTCCGCACTCGGCTCTGTGAACGGAAAATGATGCGGTCTGAATTTTGTAGAAATATCATCTCCAAAAAGCCTTTTTGCAAACACCTCCAAAGTTCCCTTCAGGTCTGCTAATGTAACGTTTTCATCAACCAAAAGTCCCTCTATTTGATGAAAGGACGGACTGTGTGTAGCATCCACCTCATCAGATCGAAACACCCTGCCCGGAGCAATTATCTTAATAGGCAGTTTCCCTTTTTCCATCACTCTCACCTGAACAGGAGAGGTCTGAGTTCTTAAAACTATATCCCTGCTTATATAAAATGTATCCTGCTCGTCCTTTGCCGGATGATTCGCAGGAATATTCAACTTTTCAAAGTTATAAAGGTCATACTCTATCTCAGGACCGTCCACAACCTCATAGCCCATTCCTATAAATATCTCTTCTATTTCATTAAGCGCCTTATAATTGGGATGATAATGTCCTATATTTATCCTTCTTGACGGCAATGTGACATCTATTTTTTCATTATTCAGTAAATCTGACAGCTGTTTTTTTTCAAGCTCCGCTCTTTTAGTATTCAAACTGTCCTCTACAAACTGTCTTAGCTCATTCACCTTTTGCCCGAAAACGGGTTTTTCTTCATTGCTCAAATCCTTAAGGTATTTCATAACATCGGTAATTAAACCTTTTCTACCCAAAAATTT
>JBGZAX010000057.1:0-10685 GCA_041844335.1 Lachnospiraceae bacterium | reverse complement strand
TAAAGGAAAGCTACATAAGAAAATTGACAGCCGCTATGTCTATTGCAGCAAAAGACTTAGGAGCTGTGTTTGTTATCGGAAATGCCGGTTTTTCTTCCGGTAAGGAAAGTGTTTTAATAGATATATTGGGGGTTGGCGGGAAAAGCTTTGCAAAAATTTCCGGAAAATATAAAAACAGTGCTGAAATAGTCTTGGTTAATTATCTGGGTCTTTATGGAACTGCTTATTTAATAAATCAAAATAAGGATGTATTAAGTAATACCTTATCTATGTCATTTTTAGATAATGCGTTGAAATTATCCAATGACATTAACATCTATACTATGTCTAAAATCGCCTTTGAAAATGGTGCTATTGTTTGCCAAAATATCGGAAGAGGAGGAATTGAGGTTTCACTTTATGAGATATCGGAGCATTTTCATTCGGGCTTTGAGGTGGATATGGAAAAATTTATATTGCTGCAGGAAACAATAGAGATTTGCGAGGCGTTAAAGAAAAATCCTTATAGGCTTAATTCTTACGGCTCTATGCTTGTTTTAACCGATAATTCTGAATTACTATGCGAAAAGTTTGCAAAAAATGGCATTATTTCAAGTAAAATAGGAGAAATGAGTTCAAAAGCTACGGCAAAAAAGATTATCAGATGCGGAGATGTGAGTTTTTTAGAAAGACCTTAGGTATTGTAAAAACACTTGACAAATTGAACTTTTCAACATAAGATTTATTATGAGTATAATTATAAATTTATAAGGAGGATATCAGTATGCGTGGTAGCGACAGTTATGAATCAAAGGATGCTAATAAGGCAATGCAAATGAACACCAAGCCTAAGTATACCCCTTTCAGAACTCTTAAATTAGGAAGAGGTTTTTTTACGGTTGCATTTTTAGTTTTGATACTTTCATTATTTGCATGCCAGGACAATTCAGGTATTTACAGAGGTAAGCTGTCTGATAATGCGGATGCTTTATCAAAGGTATATAAGGATGACATAAATGCTTTGAAATCCTATGTGGAAAAAGATGATACTACATCTTATGATAAAGCGGTGGCAGCAAAAGAAGAGCTTTATAAGCTATTTCAGGAGTTTGCAAACATTAAGCCTTCTAAAAGATTTAAGGACAAGCAGGGCGAGATAGATGCTGTGATACAGCCGGTTCTTGAATCGCTTGATAAGGTAAAGGCGGCTATGGATGAATTTAAGAACAACGGGGAAATAGATCCCTATAAGAAAGCCTTTGAGAGTAACTTTAAGACTATGAATGAGGCTGTTGACAAGTTAAATTCTATATTTGAAACTATGAAAGATCCGAAAGCTAATAAAAAATGATTTCTTGGAGGAAATACTATGGCGGTTGATTTTACTATAACAAAGGATATGCTGATAGGGGATATTATAATGATTGACCCTGTCATTATGCCGATTTTAATGCATGAAGGACTTCATTGTCTGGGATGTTCGTCATCCGATACGGAAACCTTGGAACAAGCTTGTTTTGTTCATAATCTTGATGTAGATGAAGTGGTAGATGATTTAAACTTTGTGTTGACACAAATATAATTTTTTGGATATAGGGTATATAAGTATGATTAGAATTTATAAAGAAGACAATTATGAAAAAATGAGCTGGAGAGCTGCGGAAATAATTGCGGCACAAATTATATTAAAGCCTGACTGTGTGTTGGGTCTGGCTACGGGATCTACCCCTGTCGGAATGTATGCTCAGCTGGCAGAAATGTATAATAAAGATAAGATAGATTTTTCTTATGTTAAAACGGTTAATCTTGATGAATACAAGGGTTTATCTCAAAACCACAATCAAAGCTATCATTATTTTATGAACAAACATCTTTTCTCGAGAGTTAATATTGATGAAAATAATATTTTCCTGCCGGATGGTATGGAAGAGGACACTATAGTTGCATGTGCAAATTATGATGTGGTGATAGAAAAGTTGGGCGGAATTGATATTCAGGTCTTAGGAATAGGACATAACGGTCATATCGGTTTTAATGAGCCGAATGATAGCTTTTCAAGAGGAACTAATTGTGTAAAGCTTGCAGATAGTACGATTGAAGCCAATGCAAGATTCTTCGCCTCAAAATCCGAAGTGCCGCAATATGCTTATACTATGGGAATTGCAAGTATTATGCAGGCAAAGAAAATTTTGTTAATGGCGAACTCGGCAGCTAAAGCCGATATATTAAAGGAGGCACTCTTGGGAGAAATTACGCCGAAAGTACCTGCATCTGTATTGCAAATTCACCCCGATTTAATTGTTGTGGGGGATAGAGAGGCTTTGAGAGATTTTGAGTGAGGTAATATGTTGGGAGAGAAAGCTCTTCAAGGAATAAAGGTTGTAGATCTTACAACAGCTCTCAGCGGTCCGTTCGGTACAATGTTTTTTGCGGATTACGGGGCTGAGGTGATAAAAGTGGAGCCTGTAAACGGTGATCAGAGTCGTAGATGGGGACCTTTTGAAGAAAAAAGCAACGAAGGTGCCTATTATGTGCTTATAAACAGAAATAAAAAGGGTGTTACTCTTAATTTAAAGTCTGAAAAAGGGCTTAAAATGTTTTATGATTTAATGCAGGATGCCGATATTATCTGGGAAAATTATAGAGTAGGAGTTACAAAAAAGCTTAAAATAGATTATGAAACCGTTAAAAAACTCAATCCTGGTATAATATATGTTTCAGGCTCCGGGTTCGGACAAACGGGACCGTTATCTCAAAGACCATGCTATGATATAATAGCACAGGCTATGGGAGGTTTTTTAGGACTTACAGGTTTTCCTGACTGTTTTCCGGTAAAGGCAGGACCCTCTCTTGCCGATACCGTATCGGGCATGTATCAGGTTATAGGTGCTTTGATTGCGTTATTTCATAAACAGAGAACAGGGCAGGGTCAGCTTGTGGACGTATCTATGATGGATTCGATGTTTTCGCTTCTTGATTCAGCTGTTTTAGCATATACCATGAATGGAAAAATAGCTGAAAGAATAGGAAATTTATCTCCGTCCGTGGCTCCGTTTGATTTATATAAGTGTAAGGACGGCTATGTGACTATTGCTATAGCAAATGACGGGTTTTGGCCTAAGTTTTGCAGTGCTATAGGTAGGGATGACTTGATTGAAGATCTTAAGTTTAAGACTAACGAACATAGGTTCAGGAATTATGATTTGCATCTTAAGGAAATTCTTAAGAGCTGGACGGCTCAGTATACGAAAAAAGAGATAGACGATATAATGGCGGAATACGGTATTCCTTGTGGACCGGTTCTTAATGTAAAAGAGGTGGTGGAGCATCCACAAATAAAGGCTCGTGATATGCTTGTACATTGTGAGCACCCTACAGCAGGGGACTTGTATTTTCAAGGAGTTGTGTCAAAGCTTTCAAAAACTCCGGGAGCTGTAAATTTTCCCTCACCTACACTTGGACAGCATAACAAAGAGGTATTTAATCTATCTGATGAAGAGATACAGGAACTTAAAAATGAGGGAGTGATGTGATGAAATTCCCGAATTTAAGATATTGACATAAAATTATATTTATGATATAGTTTATAGGATGCCGCTCGATGAGGTTTTAAAACCGTTTCAGGTACCATAATCGGCGAGTACTGCAGAAAGGAAGGAACCCAAATGTACGCAATTATTGAAACAGGCGGAAAGCAGTATAAGGTGAGCGAAGGCGATGTAATAAAAGTAGAAAAGCTGGGCGTTGAAGAAAATACTGCATATACATTTGACAAGGTATTAGCGGTAAACGACGGAAATTTGAAGGTTGGCAAGGAAGTTGCAAACAGCAAGGTTACAGCTACTGTATTGGCAAATGGTAAGGGCAAGAAGATTATTGTATACAAGTATAAGCCTAAGAAGGGCTATCACAAAAAACAAGGTCACAGACAGCAGTATACAAGCCTGAAGATTGAAAAAATCAATCTTTAATCCATTCATTATCATAACTGATGACGAAAATTGAAATCATAAAGTCAAAGGATAGTCATTATCTCGGATTTACTGTCAGCGGACATTCAGGTTATGCAGACTCAGGAGAAGATATAATATGTGCGGCTATTTCATTCAGTGCCATAAATACTATAAATTCTATTGAGAAATTTACAAATGATAAAGCATTGATATCTTTAGATGAAGCAGGTGCAAATATTAAATGTATTTTTAATTCTGTACCCGGAAAGGATAGCGAGCTTTTGATTAAGGCATTTGAGCTAGGGATGAAAAGCTTGGCGGATAAGAACGGACTTTATGGAGAATTTGTTAATTTTAGCACAAGGGAGGTGTAACAGATGTTAAATATGAACCTTCAGTTTTTTGCTCATAAAAAGGGAGTTGGATCTACAAAGAACGGTCGAGATTCTGCATCTCAAAGACTCGGAGCAAAAAGAGCCGACGGACAATTTGTAAAAGCAGGAAATATTCTATATAGACAATGCGGTACAAAAATTCATCCGGGCGTTAATGTAGGACGTGGTAAAGATGATACATTGTTTGCATTAAAGGACGGAATAGTTCGTTTTTCCAGAAAAGGTAGAGACAGAAAGCAAGTATCAATTGTTGAAAGAGAAGAAGCTGTTTGATTTAGTTAAACATTCATCCCTCCTATTTATGTAGGAGGGATTTTTTTAGATAATAGGAGACATTTATATTTATGTTTAAGGATATTACCAGAATTACTATTCGTTCAGGAAAGGGCGGAAATGGTCATATTTCTTTTAGAAGAGAAAAATATGTGCCTAACGGAGGTCCTGACGGTGGAGATGGAGGAAAGGGCGGAGATGTTATTTTTGTTGTAGAAAAGGGACTAAATACATTAGGACATTTTAATTATAATAAAAAGTACAGTGCCACCGATGGTGAAGAGGGCGGAAAAAGACGTTGTCACGGAAAAAATGGGAATGATATTGTTTTAAAGGTACCGGAAGGAACTATTATAAGAGATGCCGTATCAGGTAAGGTGATAGTTGATATGTCATCTACCGATGGAGAATTTACCGTACTTAGCGGAGGTCGGGGAGGTATCGGAAATATGCATTTCGCCACTTCAACCATGCAGACACCAAGGTATGCAAAGCCCGGAGAAGATGCAAAGGAGTTGGATGTTATATTGGAATTAAAGCTTATAGCTGATGTCGGTCTTGTAGGGCTACCTAATGCGGGGAAAAGCTCTTTTTTAGCAAGAGTTACCAATGCCAATCCTAAAATAGCGGATTATCCTTTTACTACAATAGATCCGAATCTCGGAATGGTTAATTTAGGAGAGGGAAGAGGTTTTTTAATAGCAGATATCCCCGGGATTATAGAGGGAGCATCTGAGGGTATCGGCTTAGGTCGCGATTTTTTGAAACATATAGAAAGAAACAGGGTTTTAATTCATATGGTGGATATTTCAAGTCAAGATATAGAAACCATTGAAAATGATATAAAATCTGTTGTAAAAGAGCTTGATGATTTCAATCCTGATATTGTAAAAAAGCCTATTTTATTAGCTGTAAATAAAATAGATACTATGACGGAAGATGATCTTGAATTAATACTTGATGATTTGAAGATAAAATTCTCTAATTCTAAAATCTATGCTATTTCAACGGTTTCAGGCTTTGGAGTAAATGAATTAATCAATGATACATATGATATTCTGCAAGAAATTCCTAAGGATACTATGCTTTTCGATTCTGAATTTGACTTAAATTCTATAAAAGAAAAGCAGGGCATTGGCTTTGATATAGAGAAACATAGTGATAAAGATTGTGATGTATATATTGTAACCGGTTTCAAGGTTGATAAAATGTTGGGTTATACAAACCTTGAATCTGCCAAAGGCTTTAATTTTTTTCAAAATTTTATTAAGGAAAGCGGAATAGAAAAAGAGCTTAAGAACCTTGGAATTAAAGATGGAGATACTGTAAATGTCGGCGGAATCGAGTTTGAATATTATAACTGATAGAAGACTTAGGCTGGGGATTTTCGGAGGAACATTTGATCCTATACATAATGCTCACATGGAATTGGCACTGGCAGCCAAAAAAGAGTATAATCTTGATAGGGTACATATTTTGGTGAGCGGACTGCCTCCTCACAAGCTTAATAATAAAAAGACAGAGGATAATTTGAGATTTGAAATGGCAAGGCTTGCCTGTATCTCAAAGGAGGGGCTTGTAGCAGATGATTATGAGATAAAACACCAGGGTATTGATTATACATATCTTACATTAGAGCATTTTAAGGCAGAATATGAAAATGCAGATATTTACTTTATTATCGGAGAAGACTCATTGTTTGAAATAGAGAAATGGAAGAAGCCTGAGATAATTTTAAGTCTTGCTAAAATATTGGTTGCTAAAAGGCAAGGAAGTAATTATTCTACCGACATTTTAGATAAAATAGAGTATCTTAATACAAAATATGATGCAAAAATAGATTTTATTACCTCAAAAATAGACTTTATTTCATCTACTATGATAAGACAAAAAATTAAATCAGGTATTAATTGTGACGATTTTATGCCGAAAAATGTGATAGATTTTATTAATGAAAAAGGATTGTATAGAGATGTTGAAAAATAAGATGCCGTTTCATCAAAAATATGAATATATTGATAAAGCTCTTAAAGAGAGCTTAAAATCATCAAGATATCAACATTCAATAGGAGTTATGCATACTGCTGCATGTCTTGCCATGAGATATGACGAAGATGTGGAAAAGGCTATGCTTTCAGGCCTCATTCACGATTGTACTAAAAATATGGCAATTGAGGAGCAAATCAGGCTATGTGCAGATAATCAAATTACTTTGACAGATGAAGATCTGGCAAATCCGGAAATAATTCATTCAATTACAGCTCCTATAATGGCAAAAAACACGTTTAACATAACTGATGTTTCCATATTAAATGCTGTCAGATGCCATTCTACAGGAAAGGAGAATATGAATAAACTTGAAAAGCTCATATATATAGCAGATTTTATTGAGGGAGGGAGATTTTTCACAAAAGATCCTGAGGTTTTGGATAGAGCAAGAACCATTGCTTTTAACACGAACTTAAATAGAACTGTGGCTTATATATTAAGCAAGATAATTATCTGGCTGAAAGTAAGCCGTAATGTTTTGCACAGCGACACTTTAAGGGCAAATGAATTTTATTCAAAGTTTTTAATTGACAATTAAATTTTAGGAGGTAAAAAATGGCGCAAAATATAGATATTAAGGAGTTATTAAAAATTATATTTAATGTGCTTGATGATAAAAAGGCTGAAAATATCAAAATAATAAATATAAGTGATATCAGTGTAATGGCTGATTATTTTGTGATTTGTAGTGGAAATAATAAACATCAGATTTTGGCTATGCAGGATGCTGTAGAAGAGGCATTGGAAAAAATTGATGTAATACCCAAGAATATAGAGGGAAAGAACGGAGATACATGGATACTTATGGATTATAGAGATATAGTTGTTCATATATTTGATACGGAGAACAGAGATTTTTATGATCTTGAAAGATTATGGCGGGACGGCAAAGAGGTAAGCTTGGAGTTGCTTTGACAAGATATAGATTTTTTAACTGACATATTTAATTTAAAAATACCTGTATCGTAATCTTATGATTTTCGGTTAAGGTATTTTTAAATATTTTCGGAAATGATAAAAGTCACTGATAGAATTTATAATAACGGGCTATAATTTAAGAGTTTTTATTTGAAAAATCTATATACTCCAAAGACCTTACCCTGGATTATCGTATCGTCTGCTATAAAAGGTTCCATAGCAGCATTTTCCGGTTTTAATATGATGTGTCCGTCTTTTTTGTAAAATGTCTTTACCGTTGCACTGTCACCTACAAGAGCCACCACAATATCGCCGTTATTAGCTGTATTTTGCTGATTTACCATTATTAAATCGCCATCAAATATTCCGGCATCTATCATACTTTCACCATGTACCTTAAGCATAAATGAAGTACCTCTTTTAGCATAAGCGGCGGGAATAGGGAAGAAGTCCTCTATATTTTGTTCAGCCAAAATAGGGGTGCCTGCGGCTATATGACCGACTATGGGTAAAGATATCGTGCTTTGATTTATTTTTTCTATATTTGAGTTAAAAACAGTTTCTACGGTATCATTTTCTATTATTTCTATAGCCCTTGAATTAAATGGATTTTTTTTAATAATACCCTGTTGTTCCAATATATTAAGATGCGTATGAACAGAGGCGGGAGATTTTAATCCTACAGCATCGGCTATTTCCCTGACAGTGGGAGGATAGCTGTGAGATGAAAAATATTTTCTTAAGAAATCTAATATCTGTTTCCTTTTTTGTTCACCCTTTTTTATCATAAAATATAATATCTCCCTTTTTTAAATTACTGTCCTTTTGAATACTAACATAATAAACGAACAAAATCAATCCCTAAGCAGGCAAAAATTTGGATTTTGTTTGTTTTAAAATAAGACTTAAAAATCAGATGGTTGTATTATGCTGTTTGCAGGTATTTTAAAATTTTATATAAAAAAATCTAAATATTATAGTAATAAATTTTTGAAGTAAATAAAAACAATATTTGAAAAAAGGTATTGACTATTACATAACGTTATAGTTTATACTTGTCATTGTTAGGAGGTCAAATAAATGTATTTGATAAAAAAGGTGAGTGAAATCAGCGGTGTGTCAGTGCGCACTTTGCATTATTATGATAATATAGGCTTATTGCCGGCAAAGAAGAATGAAAATGGATATAGGTATTATTCTGAAGATGATATATCTTTTTTGCAGATGATATTGTTTTATAAATACTTGGGATTTTCTTTGAAACAGATAAAAGAATTGCTGCAGCATGAGGAAAGTGAAATATTATCTCACCTAAAAAAACAGCTTACCTTAATGCAAAAAGAAAAACAAAGACTTCTAACGCTGATAGACACACTTAAAAAGACAATCGAGTTTAGTGAAAGGAGAGTTGCTATGCCAACGAAAGAAAAATTTAACGGGTTTACATTTGAAGACAATCAAAAATACAAACAGGCGGCAATTGATATTTATGGAGAAGAAATTATTGAACAGTCTTTTAAAAAGCAAGAAGGAAAGGAACAGGAAGTTACTGATGAATTTAATAATATTTTCTCTGATTTTTATGAAAATATGTTGAATGGATTAAGTGTCGGATCTAAAGAAAATATAGAATTGGCGAGAAAGCTGCATGCCCATATTTGTAAATATTCTTTTGATTGTAAAATTGATGTGTTTTCAAGTATAGGCTATGGATATGTCAAAAATATAGAATTTAAAAATAATTTGGATAGATTCGGAGCAGGAACGGCACAGTATGTATGTGACGCCATTCAACAGTATGTCAAGGAAAAACAAATGTAAAAATATCATAAAAATAAAATGGTTAATAAAAATGATATGTACCTTCTTTACTTAAACCCTGTAAAGAGGGTATTTTTATGTGTTACAGTTATTAATTCAAAATATCTTTAATGAAAGAAAAGACTTAAGCACAGATGAATTTCACCTATTAAAAAATATTTTTAATTAGAGTTGATTTTATAATGAGAATAGTGTACAATCTATTTAAAGAAATGTTTAAATAGATTGTGAGGTGAGATAATGCCAATTAAAGATATTTTGACTGCACTTGCAGATGACAATAGAAGAAATATCCTGATGAAATTAAAGGAGGGGAAAATAAATTCCGGAGATTTAGCTGAAAGTATCGGTATATCTCCTCAAGCATTATCGTATCATTTAGCAAAACTGAAAAAAGCCGACTTGATATATGAAACAAAATATAAAAATTTTATCTACTATGAATTAAATCTATCTGTTTTAGATGAAACAATTATGTGGATTTCCGATTTGAAAGGAGAAAAAAATGAAAAATAGAAAATTGTTTTATATACTTATGTTTTTACCATTGGTGGCAAGTGTTGTTGCATTGTTGTTCTTACCGGATTTAATACCGGTTCACTATAATCTTGCAAATGAGGTTGACAGATGGGGAAGTAAATATGAAATTCTGATATTCCCAATTGTGACAATTCTATTTGGGCAGTTTTTATTGCTTATGGTAAGAATTGCCAAGAAACAGGAGCCGAAGGGAAATAATAATGAAAAAAACGGCTTTATTATCTCGATTTGTTCGTTGATTATCTTTAATATAATTTCAGGAGTGATGATTTATTCAAGTGTTAATAAAGTAGAAAAATTATCTTTTGTTTCTATTGAATTCGAACAGGTTTTATTTTTCTTTATTGGAATTATATTGCTTGTAATCGGTAATGTAATGCCTAAACTTAAAAAGAACAGTGTTTTAGGATTTAGGACAAAGCACAGTATGAAAAATGATGAAGTATGGAAAAAATGTCAGAGAATTTCCGGCATTACAACTATGACAGTAGGAATTTTTATAATGGTAATCAGCTTGATACTCCATAATGTCGCATTGTATATATTGATGTTTATTGCTGTTTTATCGGGTGTGTTTGTTATTTTGATATATTGTCATAAAATATCAAAATAGAAGGTTTAATAATTTAACATTTCGAAAAAATGTGTCAAAAGGACATATATGATATTGACAAAAAAATCAGTTTATGATAGCATATGTGCGTTAGTTAGCATTATCTAACTGACAGTTATTTTGTTTTTTAATATAATTGTTTAT
>JBGZAX010000056.1:0-14310 GCA_041844335.1 Lachnospiraceae bacterium | reverse complement strand
TCTTAGATTTATGGGATTTATAGGCGGTGATTCGGATGTTCTTAAGATTGCCAATGATATAAAGATTATTATAAATGATACATATTTTATGCATAAGCTTTCTTTCAGGTATACAAGTGCGATATGCGTATTAGGTGAAAGCGATGTAAAAAAATATTTAAATGAGTCCGATGCAGCTGCTGAATTTTTAGAAAAGGTTATAAATCTTATTGAGGTTGCTAAAAATTCTCCTGAAAAAGATATGTTTATTGTAAGTTCCCACGTGGATATGCAAAGCAGAAAGCAACGTAGCATAGTGACAATGGATCTTTGTCAGGACGTAATAAATAATTTTAACAATTTTAGGGTGGTGATACAGCCTGTGGTATCCGTACAGACCGGTGAGGTGGTATCAGGAGAAATGCTTTTACGCTGGAAGCATAAAGGAGAAAATATATCTCCTGCGGTGTTTATACCGATTATAGAACAAAGAGGATTAATAATGCCCGTAGGAAGATATGTATTTGAATCGGCAGTTATTAATTGTAAAAGAATAAATTCTCATAACCCCGATTTTTACCTTAACTTTAATTTAAGCTATCATCAAATCTTGGACGACGGACTGATTGATTTTATGAGGGCAACACTTGAAGAATGGGAGCTTGATGGTTCAAAGCTTGTAATGGAGCTTACGGAAACTCACAAAAATGACAATCCTGCCAAGCTTTCAGAATTCGTGAACGAATGTAGAAAGCTCGGTTTTAAAATAGCTATTGATGATTTTGGAATAGGCTATTCTTCTTTGGAGCTGTTATTGCAGTATCATTCGGATATAGTGAAACTTGACAGAAGTCTGATAAAGAGCATGACTACCTCATCGGTAAAATATGACTTTATGAAAAGTATAGTTGAGGCGTGCCATAAGTTCGGAAAGACGGTGTGTGCAGAGGGTGTGGAGACAGAAGAGGATTTGGAGCTGGTTAGAAGTACCGGATGTGACGTGGTTCAGGGATTTTATTTCTATGGACCTATGGAGCTGGTAAATATTTTTGAACTGTTGGTTTCCAAATAATACAAGGTTAAATAGGCATGGCTTTTTAGCGGCAATAGCTTGCCTTTTGACAAATCGTTCACAAAATTTTATTGCATTTTCCGTATAAAAAATACTTGACATTTTTTTATAAAAGCTGTAATTTAGAATTATTCTAAATTGAGAAAACGCATTAAGCTTTGAAATGCGATTTTTACGAATCATTAGACAGAAAATATCATGTTGGAGAAATTAAATGAAAAATAAAAAACTTGTATTATTACTGTTACTTAAATTAATGCTGTTTGTCGGCTTGTTTATCGTGCCTGTAAACGATGCGAAAGCGGAGAAGACGCCGAAAAGTAGGACTGTTTCTATGCAAAAAAGCAAGGTCAAGAACAGAAAAAAGAAAAAATTCAAGAAGAAAAAGAAAATCAAAGAAAAAAACAAGAATAGAAAAAAATTAGACAAAAAGAATAAAAAAATCGGCAAAAACAAGAAAAATAAAAAGACCGAGAAAGACTTAAATAATATAGAAGACAGGAATGATAATAAAAATCTTGATACAAACAATAAAAAATCCGATAGAAATGATCAAAGTGATAAGCAGATTAATGAAAGCTATAATAATGTAGGGGCAAATTCTGAATATATGCCAGAGGTATTCGTAGGGGGAACAGGCAACGATGTTTCGCCAAAGAAACAAGAGGAGAATGAGCCTAAAAAAGACGAGAACCTGCCAAAAAATCAGGATGAAAATAAACCTGAAAAAGACAAGGATTTACCCGGTAATCAAGATGACAATAAAAATCAGGAAGACAATCCGATAGTTAAAAATAATGATTTTATTTTAGTTAATGATAATTATAGTTCAGGAAAAAATGCTTTAGTTTTTGAAAAGGGAAAGGCGGTACTTCCTGATGAGGGGCTGCTGATTCTTAAAAAGACGGGAGAAAATGACGGAATATTCCATAAAGTAAAGTGGACAGGAAAGGACCTTGACAAGGTTTTGAAAGGAGAGGTCGGAAATTATGTTTTAACCGTACAGGTAGAGGAAAGTATTTCTATAAACGGGGTCGATTACGGAAAAATCAATTTTGATATGAATATCATAATTGAATGATAAAAAATATTTTCAATCATTATATTTTTCAGGAGGGGTTGCCTTTTTTGGCAGTCCCTTTTGAATTTGATTATTACTGGTTGAAAATGGCACTTATATTTGTTAAAATAGGGTAATATCGGCAAATATCATATACACTTTGCCATAATCAGGGTTATTTGAAAGGAGATAGGAATGTCAAAGGAGTTATTGGACAGATTTTTATGCTATGTGAAAAAGGAGACCAGATCGGATGAAGAAAGCACCACAGTTCCGTCTACCTTAAGTCAGGTTAAGTTTCAGGAGGAACTTGTAGAGGAGCTTAAGAGTCTTGGCTTTAGTGACGTAAAATTAAATCCTGTAAACTGTTTTGTCACAGCGACTGTACCCTCGAATATTGATAAAGATGTGCCTGTCGTAGGCTTTATAGCACACGTTGATACTGCTGACTTTGAGGCTCGGAATATTAAGCCGCGAATTCATGAAAATTATGATGGAGAAAAAATTGTATTAAATAAGGAACAAAATATCGTACTTGATCCCGATGATTTTCCCAACCTTAAGAACTATATAGGACAGACCCTTATTACAACAGACGGAACAACTCTGCTTGGAGCTGATGATAAGGCGGGGGTAGCGGCTATCATAACGGCGCTGGCATCTCTTATAGAAAATGATACGATAAAGCACGGAAAAATAAGAATGGCGTTCGGCCCCGATGAGGAAATCGGAAGAGGAGCCGATCTTTTCGATGTAGATGACTTCGGCTGTGATTTTGCATATACTGTAGACGGAGGAGAGGTGGGAGAGCTGCAATATGAGTGCTTTAATGCTGCCGCAGCCGCAATCACCATAAAGGGCAGAAATGTGCATCCCGGAAATGCAAAAAATAAGATGATAAATGCAATAGAGATCGGCAGACAATTCATGAATGCTATGCCGGAATTTATGGTACCTGAAAGAACCTGCGGACGTGAGGGCTTTTTTCATATCACGGATTTTACGGGAACGGTAGATGAGGCGAAATTGTCTTATATTATACGTGATTTCGATAAACAGCTGTTTGAGGCTAAAAAGAACTGTTTGCTTAAGATAGCGGAAGAGATAAACGGAGGTTTTGATACGCCCATAGTATTTGTCGAATTAAAGCAGCAATACTTTAATATGATAGAGGATATTAAAAAGGATTTCAGATGTGTAGAGGTGGCTAAAAAGGCATTTGAAGAGCTTGATATAAAGGTAATGGAAATTCCGATAAGAGGGGGAACGGACGGTTCAAAAATTTCTCTTATGGGAACTCCCACTCCGAATATTTTTACGGGCGGTGAAAATTTCCACGGAAGATATGAGTTTGTGTCGTTACAGGGAATGGAAAAGGCTATGAGAGTTGTACTTAAGATATCAGAGCTTGTCGGAAAACTTTAATTTCGTTTTGTAAATCAAAAAAATAACCTAAATTCAGAATGTATCTGATATTTTTATATAGAATTTTTCTATATTTTAAGATTTTTAAGAAAATTATAAAAAAACTCTTGCTTTTTTATGATAATTGTGATAATATACCTTTTGCTGATTTGATTTTTCAAATTTATTCCTCGATAGCTCAATGGCAGAGCACTCGGCTGTTAACCGAGGGGTTGTTGGTTCGAGCCCAACTCGGGGAGGTTATTTTCAGATTTGAAAACGCGGTCCCATGGTCAAGCGGTTAAGACATCGCCCTTTCACGGCGGTAACAGGGGTTCAAATCCCCTTGGGATCACTTGCGGCAATTTTGGATCCTTAGCTCAGTTGGTTAGAGCAACCGGCTCATAACCGGTAGGTCCCGGGTTCGAGTCCCTGAGGATCCACTTTTTGAAAATTTTAATAGTTTATTTAAGATGCCGGCGTGGCGGAATTGGTAGACGCGCGGGACTTAAAATCCCGTGGGTAGTGATACTCGTGCCGGTTCGACCCCGGCCGCCGGCATTCTTTTTATTGGTTTATTTTGGAGGTATTTATGGCAGCTCTTAGAATTATTCTAACAGTTTTATTGTTAATAGACAGTATAATTTTAGCGGTGATTGTCTTGATGCAGGAGGGTAAGGCTGAAGGGCTCGGAGCCATAGCCGGAATAGCTGATACATATTGGGGCAAAAACAAAGGTCGTTCTATAGAGGGTAAGCTTGTTAAAATTACAGCTGTTTGTATGACGTTGTTTATTATACTTTCAATTATTTTGAATATCAGATTTTAATTAATATATGACATTTAATCCATTGTTGTTTAATTACGACGGTGGATGTTTTTAGATTGAGTGGGTAAATATGAGAAGAAAACGAAGGAGTTTAAAAAAAAACATCTAAAAATAGAAATAATAAAGATTTAAGAAAGGTTTTGAGAAAGACAAAGATAAATAATAGGAAAAAGACTCATAGGATATCTCAAAGATCTAATAAAAAAATTGAAAATACCGTCAACTACGGATTTAAAATCGAAACCTTAAAAAATAGAGATGATATACTTACGGGAAGGTTTATGGGAACTGCCGGAGGCTTCGGATTTGTGACGGTTGAGGGTTTTGATGATGACTTTTTTATTTCTCACAGGGACAGACTTAATGCCTTTGACAAAGATGTAGTGGAAATAGAGCCGTATAAGTATTATAATGGAAAAAGACATGAGGCAAGAATAGTTGCCATAAAGGAAAGAAGTGACAGAAATATAGTCGGCTTATTTAAGGGTTGCGGAAATTTCGGATTTGTGTCAGCTGATTCCATTCTTATGAAGCAGGATATCTATATTGCAAAGCATAATTTTAACGGAGCTGAAGATGATGATAAGGTTGTTGTGAAGCTTACTGATTATGGAAACAACTATAAAAAGCCGGAGGGAATCGTAGTGGAGGTGCTCGGAAACACCGATGCTGCGGGGATAGATGTGCTTTCGGTAATAAGGGATTTCGGAGTAGACACCGAGTTTGACGAAAAGGTACTTAAGCAGGCTGAGAATGTTGCAAAACCTATAACGAAAAGAGATATAGAGTTCAGACGAGATTTAAGAGAAGTATTGACAGTAACAATAGATGGTGAGGATACCAAGGATTTAGATGATGCCGTCTCTTTGGAAAGGCTTGGTGACGGATTCAGGCTGTACGTGCATATAGCGGATGTATCGAACTATGTGCAGGAGGGATCCGCTCTTGATAAGGAGGCATTGAAAAGGGGGACCAGCATCTACCCTGTTGATAGGGTGATACCTATGCTACCTGAAGAGCTGTCGAACGGTATTTGTTCATTAAATAAGGGAGAGGACAGACTTGCCTTAACATGCATAATGAGGTTTGATAAAGACGGTGATATGCTTGACTATGATATAGCGGAGAGTGTAATAAATGTCGATGAAAGACTGTGCTATAATCAGGTGGCTGCATTACTTAATAAAGAGGCTGTGAAATTACCGAAAAATATTACAGCTATGCTTAAGCTGATGAAAAGACTGGCGGCTAAGCTGAATAAAAAAAGAGTTAAGAGAGGTTCTGTAGACTTTAATTTTAAAGAGAGTAAAATAGTTCTTGATGATAATAATGTCGCTGTTGATGTCGTGATTCGGGATAGAAATGTTGCGACCGGTATAATAGAAGAATTTATGCTTGTCACCAATGAAACGGTGGCTTATCATTTTGCGGCAAAAGAAACACCTTTTGTTTACAGAGTTCACGAAAATCCAAGTGATGAAAAGATTGAAATACTTAAGGATGTTTGCCGCAGGCTTTCTGTACCTTTTAAAATAAAGAACAATGAAGTAGAGCCCAAGGATATAGCGAGGCTGATAAAAAAAATATGCGGAGACAAGAATGAGATGATAATTGGCAGAACGGCTCTAAGAAGTATGCAGCAGGCGAGATATTCCACTGAATGTAAAGGGCATTTCGGTCTTGCAAGTGTTAATTATTGTCATTTCACATCTCCCATAAGACGTTATCCCGACTTGCAGATTCATAGAATTATAAGAGAGGATTTGCATAACAGGTTGAACAATAAAAGAATAGAGCATTATAATGAGATTTTGGGTAATGTGGCAAAATATTCAAGTGAAATGGAAAGAAGATCTGTTGATATCGAAAGAAAAACCGAAAAGATAAAAAAGACGGAGTACATGGAAAAATATCTCGGTTCTGAATTTGAGGGTGTGATAAGCGGTGTTACAGGCAGAGGACTTTTTGTGGAGCTTGAAAACACGGTCGAGGGTATGGTCAGTATTGACACCATGAATGATGATCATTATGAATATGATGAAAGAGAAATGGCATTAACGGGAATTAGAACGGGAAGATGCCATGCCTTCGGAGATACTGTAATCGTGCAGGTGGTAAGGACGGATAAGATAACAGGAAGTATAGATTTTGTTTTAATTGGATAAAAGCAGGGTGATTAAATGAGCGAAAACGGTATAAAGCTTATCAGCAATAATAAAAAGGCATATCACGAGTATTTTATAGAGGATACCTATGAGGCGGGGATAAGTCTTTCAGGAACCGAGGTTAAATCTATAAGACTTGGGAAATGCAGTATTAAGGAGGCATACGTACATATAAAAAATGACGGAGCTTATATAGAGAGAATGAATATTACACCCTATGAAATGGGCAATATTTTTAATAAAGATCCGATAAGAACCAGAAGATTATTGTTGCATCAATATGAGATAAATAAGCTGAGAAGTGCAGCATCTATTGAGGGTTATACTATAGTGCCTTTAAAGGTATACCTTAAAAAAAGTCTGGTAAAGGTGGAAATAGGGCTTGCCAAGGGCAAAAAGCTCTATGATAAAAGGCATGATATGGCATCCAAAGATATGAAAAAAGAGGCTCAAAGAGAGCATAAGCTTAATAACAGGCAGATAGGTTTTTGATATAAAAGGAGGAGCATTATAAATGGATATAGTAGTTATAACAGGTGGAATAAGCACGGAGAGAGAAGTTTCCCTATCCACGGGTAACAGAGTGTGCAGAACTTTAAATGAAAACGGACACAGAGCTATATTAATAGATCCGGCGTTCGACTATGATGTGACGCTGGAAAAGGAAGTCATGTTTTCTGAGTGTAGTGATATCAGTGTGGTTACTATCTCCGATAAGCCTACAGATATGGCTTTTTTAAACAACTTAAAAAGCCGTGGGGAATATTTCGGCAAAAATGTATTGGAAATATGTAAGCTTGCGGATATTGTTTTTATAGCTCTTCACGGAGAAAACGGAGAAAACGGGAAATTGCAGGCATGCTTCGACCTGCACAATATAAAATATACAGGCTCCGATTATTTAAGCTGCACCTTGTCTATGAATAAGACGGTCAGCAGATCTATTTTTAAAATGAATAATATAAATATAACAAAAGGTTATTCTTTTAACAGTGAAGATAAAAAGCTTTTTAAATCGAGTAAAATAGGTTATCCTTGTGTTATCAAGGTTGCAAGCGGCGGTTCTTCCATAGGGGTGTCGATTGTAAATGATGATGATGAGTTTGCCTTAGCGGTGGAAAATGACTTGGCTCTTGATAGCGAATTTGTGGTGGAGCAATTTATAAAGGGCAGGGAGTTTGCCGTAGGCATGCTTGGAGGTGAGGCTCTACCTGTCATAGAGATAGCGACAGACACCGGCTTTTATGATTATAAAAGCAAGTATCAGCAGGGTATGGCAAAGGAAACCTGTCCTGCGGATATTTCAGATGAGTTGTCCAAAAAAATGCAGGATATGGCAATTAGAGCATCTAAGGCTTTAGGCAGCCGTGTTTATTCAAGATTTGATTTTTTGGTAGATGAGTCGGAAAATATTTATTGCCTTGAAAATAATTCTCTGCCGGGAATGACTCCCATATCTTTACTTCCTCAGGAGGCTATGGCTGTAGGACTGAGCTATTATGATCTGGTATATAAAATAATAGAACTGTCGCTTAAAAAATACGCTTAGTTGCCGAAAGGGATTTATTATGAAAGGATTGTATGTTCATGATGTGCTTAAGGTAACAGGAGGGGCGTTGTTCGGTGATAGAAGCTTCTTAAATAAAGAAATAAAACAGGCTGACACCGATAGCAGAAAATTATTTAAAAATGCCTTGTTTTTCGCTATAAAAGGAGAGAGAGTCGATCCTCACGACTTTATTGAAGAGATGTTAAAAGAGGGTAAGGCGATCTGTGCTATAGGCGAAGCTTGTGTGGAAACCGTATTTTCCGATATTTCCAAAATAAACGGTCTTTATATCAGGGTAGCTGATGTTTGCCTGGCGCTGAGACAGGTGGCTTGTTTTTATAGACAGATTGTGGGTACAAAAATAGTCGGAATAACGGGAAGTGTCGGAAAAACCGGCACTAAGGAAATGGTAGCTGCCATTTTGGCATCTAAATATAATGTACACAAGACTGTCGGAAATTATAATAACGAGATAGGAGTTCCTCTTACCATTTTCGGCATAGAGCCCTGGCATAATATATCCGTTGTTGAAATGGGAATAAGTGATTTCCTGGAAATGGGCAGGCTTGCTCAAATAGTTAGACCTGATATAATGGTTATAACAAATATAGGTAATTGTCATTTGGAAAAACTTGTAGATAGGGACGGGGTTTTAAGAGCTAAAACGGAGGGTCTTGATTATATGGCATCCGACGGGAAAATAGTCCTTAATGCTGATGATGAAAAGCTTCTGACATTGCAAGATATAGCCGTGACAGATGAAAATAATAAGATAGCTTTTATTAAGCCGAGCTTTTATGGGATTTTAAATAAAGATAAGGCGTGTATTTATTCGGAAAATGTCGTGATAAATGACAATGGATCTCCAAGCTTTGAAATGATTTACAATAACAGGAGACATAAGGTCAATCTCAGTCTTATTGGAGAACATAATGTGTATAATGCCATGGCAGGAGCTTTGGTGGGGCTTATGTGCGATATAGACATTGAAACGATAATCAAAAGCTTTTCAAATGTCGCTGTTTTGGCAGGCAGGGCTAATATGCAGATGCTTGAAAAGAACATAAGGCTGATAGACGACTGCTATAATGCAAATCCGGAATCTATGATGTCTGCATTAAAATCTCTATCCGCTATGAGAGGTGACAGCTGTAAAAAGCTTGCTGTAATAGGAGCCATGCTGGAGCTTGGGGAAGCGAGCTGCACTTTACATAGGGAGGTAGGAGAATTTATTGTCAATCATACTGCTATAAAAAGAGCTGTTTTTGTGGGTAAGCAGATGAAAAATGTCTTTGAGACTGTCAGTAAATCAGGGATTTGGTGTAAATACTTTGAAAACACGTCCGATTTGATGAATGTTATAGATTCCTATATTGAAGAAAATGATATTGTTTTGTTGAAAGCATCGAATTCCATGAGCTTTAAGCTGATAAAGGAGAAGATAATTTCAAAATATAAGGCTATTGATTCGGATTGATTAATTCATATTTTTTGCTGGATAAAAATTTATAATTGTGGTATAGTTATAAATTAAAAAAGGAGGTTTGAGTTATGTCTGATAAATTAAAGGTAGGTGTTTTGGGAGCTACCGGTATGGTAGGGCAAAGATTTGTTTCATTACTTGAAAATCATCCTTGGTTCGAGGTGACGGCTTTAGCAGCCTCACATAGAAGTGCGGGTAAAACCTACGATGAGGCTGTAAGCGGCAGATGGCAGATGAAAAAACCTATGCCGGACAATGTTAAAAATTTGACGGTATTAAATGTTGAAGAAATAGATAGGGTAGCAGGGCAGGCGGACTTTTTATTTTCTGCGGTTGATATGACAAAGGAAGAAATAAGAGCGATCGAAGATGCCTATGCTAAAACGGAAACTCCGGTTGTTTCCAATAACAGTGCTCATAGATGGACAGATGATGTGCCTATGGTGATTCCTGAAATAAATCCTGAGCATTTTGAAATAATAGAGGCACAGAAAAAGCGTTTAGGTACAAAGAGAGGCTTTGTGGCTGTCAAGCCCAACTGCTCCATACAGTCTTATGCACCGGCACTTGCGGCTTGGAAATCTTTTGAACCTGTAGAGGTGGTTGCGACCACATATCAGGCGATATCGGGTGCGGGCAAGACCTTTGAAAGCTGGCCGGAGATGATTGAAAATATTATTCCTTACATAGGCGGAGAAGAGGAAAAGTCGGAGCAGGAGCCGCTTAAGCTTTTCGGAAGGATTGTTGACGGCAAGATTGTAAAGGCGGAAAGTCCCGTTATCACCACACAGTGTATCAGAGTTCCTGTGCTTGATGGGCATACTGCGGCTGTTTTTGTAAAATTTAAGAAAAAGGTGAGCAGGGAGGAGCTGATAGATGCACTGGTTAATTTTAAGGGAGAGCCTCAAAGGTTGAATCTGCCGTTCGCACCTAAACAGTTTATTGCCTATAATACCGAAGACAACAGACCGCAGGTAAAGGCTGATGTTGATTATGAAAACGGAATGGGTATCACTATCGGGCGTTTAAGAAATGACAGTATTTATGACTATAAATTCGTGGGCTTATCTCATAACACTGTAAGAGGAGCTGCCGGCGGTGCCATATTATGTGCGGAGCTTTTAAAAGCACAGGGCTATATAGAAAAGAAGTAGACTGATGAGTGAATTGAGTACAAAAGAGCTGTTATCTTTAGAAAACAGTATAGTAGGTTATGTATTTGAAGATCTTGAATATCCATTTATGATCCTTAATAAGCTTAATGATATCATAAAGGAGCTCGGCTCAAAATTGGATAAATCAAGATTTGATGAGATAAAGGAAAATGTCTGGGTGGCAAAGAGTGCAAGAATTTATGAAAATGTGCATATAGATGCGCCCGCAATTATCGACGAAGAGGCGGAGATAAGGGTAGGAGCATTTATAAGAGGAGGTGCAGTTGTCGGAAAGAAGGCCGTCTTAGGTAATTCCTGTGAGCTTAAAAACTCTGTACTTTTTGATAGGGTTCAGGTTCCGCATTATAACTATGTGGGAGATTCCGTTTTGGGCTATAAATCGCACATGGGAGCCGGCTCTATTACCTCAAATGTAAAGGCTGACAAAACTCAGGTAGTGATAAAAAATGGAGCTGAAAGAATAAAAACGGGCAGGAAAAAGGTCGGAGCCGTTTTGGGTGACAATGTGGAGGTGGGCTGTAATTCAGTTCTAAATCCCGGAACTGTAATAGGACGAAATACCAACATTTATCCTTTATCAAGTGTAAGAGGGTATATAAGGGCTGATTCCATTTATAAAAATGCAGATGAGATAATAGATAAGTGTGATACCGTATAACGTATAATATGAACAGCTATATGCAAACAGGCATGAGACAAACAAATTTTCACGGAGGTTCATTATGTCCGCCGCACGAATTGCTTGTCACGTGCCTGATTAATGCGTTAAGTTATGTATTATCAATAACAGCGCTAAGATTACTGATCGGACAAATCATCCGCTTCATAAAATATTCTGTAATCGCTGTATTCGTTTTTCTTGTATCCGTATTTAAGAGCGACTGTTGCGTTGTATATTTGTGTGGCTTTTATGTCTATTTCAAGCATTTTTTTAGGAACTGGTGCTGTTATTTTTTCAGCTTTTGACAAACCGGTAATTATATTTATATCCGAATTTTTGCCGATTCGGCTCAAAAGCTCTCTGCCTCTATTATTTGAACACAACACCTTAATGTAATTCGGTTTAAGATTTATAAAATCTTTCATATCATCATCTTTTATATTTAATAAAATATGAATTAAGGCTCTTTTTATATGGCTTTCGGTTATAGACTTGTTTTTTAAAATATCCACAAAGGGCTCTATTTTGCAAAATGATTTGAGATTATTTTTTATTCTGTTATATAGAAACTCATTTATTCCATAAATATTATCAAAGTCATTAAGCATACGATATTGCAGCATTTCAGAGAGGTCATCAAGCCTTAATGCCCGACACTTGCTGTCTGATACAAGGCTTTTTCTTATATTGGTGGCGCTAAATCCCTCTTTTCTTTTATAGGTGTACGGTTTTATTTTTGAATCAAGAGTATTTATGGCTGTCACATATTCGATACCGAGATTGGTATTGGCATCGTTTAAAATACTCTTATCCAAATCTATTTTTTTATAATTAAATGAGTGAACTATGGCTCTCTCTCTTGCGGCAGGATAAGAAAGCCCTGATCGCATACCTTTCTTAAGCTTTGATTTGTATATTAAATCTTCATTTTGAATAAGCTCCGATATTTTGTATAATACGTCCGTGTTGTCAAGATTACTTCCGAAGCAGATGCTGTCCACAATATTTAGAGCATCAAAAATTTTTACAGCCCCATAGGCAAATATGCCGGCATTTGCGGTTGCAAATACCACCGGCAGCTCTATCACAAGATCGACTCCCGATAAAACAGCCTTTCTTGCTCTGTCATACTTATCGAAAACAGCTATTTCTCCTCTTTGCACAAAGTTGCCGCTCATTATAGATATCAAATAATTCGCACCTGATATATTTTTCGCAGCATTAATGTGTATTTTGTGACCCTCATGAAAGGGATTGTATTCGGTTATAAGTCCGCAAATTTTCATATGTTTGTCCTTTTTTTGTATATCTAAGATGTCAATATTATATATTAAAACGTATAAATATGCCAGATAAATAAAAAGTGAACGATTTACAATTAGACTAACATATCGTTACAATGAGACCAACATATCGTATTGCGTTTAAAGTGAAAGTTCTTTCTATTCTTGATGTTATCGAAAACTTCCAAATTCGAAGCAGTCATTATACCTTCAAAAAGCCAGTCAGTATGCCGATTACAATAACTAAGCACGAGAATAACAGCACTTAAAATTATTCCGAGTGATATAAGGTGAAAATTACAGTAAGAAAATAGTTGACATTTATGACAAATGATGATAACATAACCAAGCTGTCTAAAAAAACACAGCAAACAAAAAATAAAAAAGCACTTGACAAATCAAAAGTACTGTGTTAGACTAATTGAGCTGTTAAAAATAAAGCAGTAAAAAAGAGTTAAAAAAGCTTTGAAAAAAGCTAAAAAAAGTCTTGACAAACGAATGAAGTTGTGATAGACTGTAAAAGTTGTCGAAAGAGACAAGAAACCTTGACAATTGAATACTAAGACAAAAACGAAACCTTTGAGAGTTTAGTAAAAACTAAACAAAAGAGTAAAATTTTTGGATAACACGCAAGATGAACAAAAGTTCAGCGAAAGATCTGAGTAAGAAACACACTTTAGATGAAGTGTGGGATTATATTTATATGAGAGTTTGATCCTGGCTCAGGATGAACGCTGGCGGCGTGCCTAACACATGCAAGTCGAACGAAGCATTTGTTTGGAAGTTTTCGGATGGAAGAATGAATGACTTAGTGGCGGACGGGTGAGTAACGCGTGGATAATCTGCCTTACACAACGGAATAACAAGTGGAAACAGTTGCTAATGCCGTATAAGCACACGGTGTCGCATGACACAGGGTGAAAAGATTTATCGGTGTAAGATGAGTCCGCGTCTGATTAGCTGGTTGGCGGGGTAAAAGCCCACCAAGGCAACGATCGGTAGCCGGCCTGAGAGGGTGAACGGCCACATTGGGACTGAGACACGGCCCAGACTCCTACGGGAGGCAGCAGTGGGGGATATTGCACAATGGGCGAAAGCCTGATGCAGCGACGCCGCGTGAAGGAAGAAGTATTTCGGTATGTAAACTTCTATCAGCAGGGAAGAAAATGACGGTACCTGACTAAGAAGCCCTGGCTAAATACGTGCCAGCAGCCGCGGTAATACGTATGGGGCAAGCGTTATCCGGATTTACTGGGCGTAAAGGGAGCGTAGGCGGCAGGGCAAGTCAGATGTGAAAGACCGGGGCTCAACTCCGGGGTTGCATTTGAAACTGTCCAGCTAGAGTGTCGGAGAGGTAAGCGGAATTCCTGGTGTAGTGGTGAAATGCGTAGATATTAGGAGGAACATCGGTGGCGAAGGCGGCTTACTGGACGATAACTGACGCTGAGGCTCGAAAGCGTGGGGAGCAAACAGGATTAGATACCCTGGTAGTCCACGCGGTAAACGATGAATACTAGGTGTGGGGTGGCAAAGCTATTCCGTGCCGCAGCAAACGCAATAAGTATTCCGCCTGGGGAGTACGTTCGCAAGAATGAAACTCAAAGGAATTGACGGGGACCCGCACAAGCGGTGGAGCATGTGGTTTAATTC
>JBGZAX010000055.1:0-3411 GCA_041844335.1 Lachnospiraceae bacterium | reverse complement strand
CGCCATTTTCCATAAAAATCGTCGCTTTTTTTTTCAACAATTTGTTACTTACAGTTATTGTTGTATCTCTTTTCAAACATACATTTTTTAAATTATACAAGAACCCGTCCAAAGAAAAACCGTTAACATCATCTATAGGGATAAACGAAATATATTCTCCGAAGACATTATTTTTTTCAATTATGTGCTCTCCGTTTGAAAGCACATAAACCTTATTATTTTCATCAACAATAAAGGCTTCCGTTCCCTTTGTCTTTAACTGTGCAATTAAGTTAAAATTACAAAGCATATGATCAATTCTACTGCCTGTGGCGCCCAAAATCACCAAATTGGAAAAACCCCGCTCCACCGCCGTTTCACATGCCAACTGAGTATCGGTGAAATCCTTGTCTTCGGGAAATCTTAAAACCATACTTCCATTTTCCTCATAAAAGGATATGAGCGAGTGTCTGCTAACCGAATCAAAATCTCCCACAATATAATCGGGGAAAATATTAAGATCGTGTACCGTATCAAGCCCCGCATCCGCAGCTATTATTAAATCAAAGCTGTTATTTTGCATAATCTCATTCGCAAAACATCTATTAATATTTCCGCCTGCAAAAATAACAGCTTTTTTTATATTTTCATTATCAAAAATTCTACAGCAGTTCATTTATAGATTTCAAAGCCTCACTTAAAGCCGCATTAAGTCCTCCGGCATCCTTTCCTCCGGCTTGAGCCGACAGATCATTGCCGCCTCCTCCTCCCTTAATTAAAGGAGCAATCTTTTTAATCAGGTTTTTAGCCGATACCTTACTTTCAAGTCCCTTACTTACGCTTACAAAAAGACCGGTCTTATCATCAAAGCTGCTGCCGAGAACTATCACCGCATCCTTCAGACTGTTTTTAATATCATCGGCAACGTTTCTGATGGAATTCATGTCAAGACCTTTTAATTCCTCCACCAAAACATTTACTCCGTTTATGTTTTTAACCCTATCCTTAATATTGCCAAGCATCGCCTTAGCATTTTGGTTTTTGAGGTTTTCTATCTCATCTTTCAAAGCCTTATTTTCTGACAATATATTTTTAAGCTTTTCATATGCTACGTCATCCGAGCACTTTAATGCCGCACAGATATTATTTAACGTATCTTCAATATTGTTATAATACTTTACTACCTCTGTGCCTGTTAAAGCCTCTATTCTGCGCACACCGGATGCAATTCCGGACTCCGATAAAATCTTTATTCTGCCGATTTCCCCGGTGTTTGATGTATGTGTGCCTCCGCAAAGCTCCATGGAAAAATCACCCATGGATACCACACGCACCTCATCAGTATACTTTTCCCCGAAAAGAGCCGCAGCTCCCCGGCTTCTGGCATCATCAAGGCCCATAATATCAGTTCTTACATCAAGCCTTTTATCAATTTCCCCGTTTACTAAATCCTCAACCTTTTTCAGCTCCTCTTCAGTCATTGCAGAAAAATGCGAAAAGTCAAATCTTAATCTGCTGTCGGTAACCAGGGAACCTTTTTGCTCCACATGCCCTCCGAGCACCTCTTTTAACGCCTTATGTAGGAGGTGTGTCGCACTGTGATTTTTACAGGTGGCGTTTCTTTTTTCAGTGTCAACTGACAGCCTTACGCAATCATTTAAGCTGAACATTCCATTAACCACACTGCCTATATGCGCTATTTTATTATCTGACACCTTTATACAGGAATTCACCCTGAAACTTGAATTTTCAGTGGTAATATACCCAGAATCTCCCTCCTGACCTCCCATTGTAGCATAGAAACAGGTGGAATCCACAATAATTGAACCCTCTTCGCCCTCGCTGATCGTATCAAGAAGACTGTTCTCTCCTACTATTCCGATTATTTTACCCTCATTCTCGAGCCTGTCGTAGCCCACAAATCGACTTTCAACGGCTGCATCAAGCAGATCATAGGCTGTAGTATCAGCTCCCATATAATTACTGACTGCTCTTGCCTCTCGCGCCTTTTTCCTTTGAATTTCCATATTTTCTCTAAATCCGTCCTGATCAATGCTGATCTTATGTTCATCAAGGATTTCTTTCGTAAGCTCAATCGGAAAACCGTACGTATCGTACAGCTTAAATGCATCATCTCCCGACAATACGCCGTTCTTCACCCCCTTTATCATATCCTCAAGGATATTTAAGCCCTGTTCAAGAGTTTTATTAAACTTAGCCTCCTCCATTTCAAGCACCTGTAAAATAAACTTCCGCTTGTCATAAAGCTCCGGGTAACCGTCCTTTGCACTGTCTATGACGGTTTCCGCCAAGATTTTTAAGAAACCCTTTTGTATACCGAGAAGGTGTCCGTGCCTCGCCGCTCTTCTTATTAAACGCCTTAAAACATACCCCCTGCCCTCATTTGTGGGCATAATTCCGTCAGATATCATAAAAGTCGATGACCTGATATGATCCGTAATAAGTCTTATTGAAATGTCATGGCTCGTATTCTCATTATATTTTTTGCCGGCAAGCTGACATACATTATCTCTTAATGCCTTTATGGTATCAATGTCAAATATCGAGCCGACATCCTGAACAACAACAGCCAATCTTTCTAAACCCATTCCCGTATCAATATTTTTTTGCACAAGCTCCGTATAATTTCCGGCTCCGTCGCTTTCAAACTGCGTAAATACGTTATTCCAGATTTCAATATACCTGTCACACTCACAACCTACAGTACAGCCGGGATCTCCGCACCCGTATTTTTCTCCCCTGTCATAATAAATTTCAGAACAGGGGCCGCAAGGACCTGCACCGTGCTCCCAAAAATTATCCGCCTTTCCAAACCTGAAAATCCTGTCAGCCGGTATCTTAATATCCTTGTTCCAAATCTCAAAGGCCTCTTCGTCATCCTGATAGATAGACGGATAGAGCCTGTTTTCATCCAGACCCACCACCTCGGTCAAAAATTCCCAAGAAAAATTAATTGCCTCTTTCTTAAAATAATCTCCGAAAGAAAAATTACCGAGCATCTCAAAAAATGTTCCGTGCCTTGAGGTTTTTCCTACATTTTCAATATCTCCCGTTCTTATACACTTTTGACAGGTGGTTACCCTTTTGCTCGGCGGAATGACGGCTCCTGTAAAATAAGGCTTCATTGGAGCCATCCCGGAATTTATAAGTAATAAAGAATTATCGTTTTGAGGAATTAAGGAAAAGCTTTTCATTATTAAATGCCGCTTACTTTCAAAAAACTCCAAAAACATCCTTCTTAATTCATTTACTCCATACTCTTTCATAACATCATTAAGCCATTTACCTACAGCCTTCCTCCTATTATTAATCAAAATACACTGATATAATGATTTATAATATCAAAAAATAAAGAGTTTTGCAATAGTACAATAGTATATTTGATATAGCTGAAAATAAACATTCAATATT
>JBGZAX010000054.1:0-22149 GCA_041844335.1 Lachnospiraceae bacterium | reverse complement strand
TTATGAAGAATTAAAGTCAGAAATTGAACGATACATTAAGTATTACAATGAACAAAGAATAAAAGAAAAACTAGGATGGATGAGTCCTGTGCAATACAGGCTCAATCTCTTGGCTGCATAAAAAACAACGTAGCAGCTATAGAACTGCTACGTTTAAAAAGTCTAACTTTTGGGGGGCACATCAATACAGTCGCTTTTTATCATCTATTTTTAACTCAAAGGATACCTCATACAGTGTAATGCTATCCTGTGGTCATTTTATTTTCCCAATACCTTTTGCAATACATCATCTGAAAAATATTGAATTATTATTGAGTTAAAAGAGCTCTTATCGATGACCTTGCTATAATCCTTAGCGGATTTTTTCAAGTTTAATTCTATTTTAGCACCTCCCATTACTCTTGAGTGCAAAATCTTCAAAATGTTTACCACCGCCATCTGCATAGCCGAACCGTAGCGCATCCCGTCCACTATAGTATTCCACACATCAGCTTCAATATTTGAGCCCATTCTGATCATTTGTTCAGCTTCAGTCATTGTCATTTCGATTTCCTCCTTTTAATATTCACATGCTATAATTCCCGCTCCGTCATCACTTGCAATATTATATTCATCAAATGACCTTATAGGCCAATAAAAAACCGGTATTCCGTAAATATCTCTACACAAATTCAGGACCCTTGCTTTTCTGTCAGAAAACTGACATGAAATGAAGTCCGGTGCAGTCATACTGTTTGTCAGCAAATGCCTTTTCAAAAAATTCGCCAACACATCATTGCTTATTCCATTTTTAGTCCTTGCCGACAACACCTTTCCGACAATCAAATCAGGTCTGTGTAAAAATCTGTTTTTAAGGAGTTTTTCCTCCGCAGTATCAAAAATGACCTCTCCCTCATAGTTATCAAGCAGTGTACAGACGGATTCTAAAATAGTATTGGCACAATGTTTTTTATATCTCTCTATTCTAATATAGATCGGAACATTGCCTGCAACCAGTTCAAAAAGCTCATTTAGTGCAGGGATGTTAAATTCAGTATTAAGCAGTTTAAAATCCGACAGCTCGTCGTAGTTTAAAGCCTCTATATCCACCTGCCTTCCCAGCATCTTTGTAACATTATCTCTTGTTATCAGCACGGGTATATTATCCTGTGTCAAAATTAAATTTGTAAAAATGCCTTTTTTGTTCTCCATTGCTCTTTTAAAGGCTAAAATTGAATTTTCGGGAATATCCTTATTGTTGTAATAGCCTTTATATGCAAAGTCCGTCTGCATAATTTCCTTAATCTTGTCAAATTTATCACTCCTCGGCTTCAACATCTGTCCAAACGCAAAGACTCCGGCTCCAAGTAAAGCCAGTTTTACCAAAGTTTTCAATTATTACACCGACCTTTCATATTTTAACACCCGTTTCTATTTTGATGCCTTTTTACTTTCTTTCACCATTCTGCTGTCATGGCAGGTCAGATAGATTATCTGATACTGTTTAGACACCTGTGATAATAAATCAAGAGCATTGTCAAGCTTGCCCTTATCCAAATTTACAAAGGGATCATCCAATACAAGGAACGGCTTCTCTTCCTCGAATAACGCATCAATTAAAGCAAATCTGGCACAAATGCCGAGCAGATCCTTATATCCCGCACTGAAGTATTCCGTAGGCCACTGTGCACCATAATCTAAAACACTGACATTAAGATTTATGTCCATAGATACGCTCTTTTCAAGATTTGCATCCTTATCTAAAAGACCGACATACTTTCTAAAGCCCTTTTGCATGTCCTCCATATAATGTACCGCGATCTGTTCCTTTGCCTTATCTAAGCAATTCATTGCAATAGACAGATTGTCATATCTGTTTTTAGCCTCTTTTATAAATACTTCCAAGCTGTTTATTTCGTCCTCTATTTCAGGAGATTTTCCGGCATAATTATTTAATATATCAATCTGTAATGAAAGCTGATTTTCCTGCTCATTTATCTTGGCATATTCTTCGTCAAGATTATGCTTTTTGGCTTGAATTTCAGCTAAGGTATGTCCCTCTATCTTGGTATTCTTAAGTTCCTCATAGCGTGACAATTTGTCTCTTATCCTCAAATATTCGGATCTGTTAGCTCTCAAATCCTTTATTTGATTTTCTATTTCACTAATGGAGCTTACTTCTCTATCGGTATACTCTGCAACGAATTCACGTACGGATTTTTCAATCTCTTCTCTTTCGGTTCTATACTTGTCCTCGTCCTGCTGTCGCATCTTCTCCTGCATCTGACGTTCCACCTCTTTTAATTTCTGCTCTCGGCTGATCAAAAAGGCATATACAAACAGAACCACCGCTAATATTATACAGGCAGCAGCCGGAACCTTATAATTTAAAAGTGCTATAACAATACCTATAACGGCAACTATCGGTGCCAAAATAAGCAGCAGGATGTTCTTATTTCCTGCAGTATCCTTTTCGCTCCCCTTTATCGCCATAGTATTTTTTATAGATTCAAGAGTCTGTATTTTTATATCATTATCGTGATAAATTTTAAGCTGTCTTTCCTTTTCATTAAGTGCCGAATCCGTGGGAATACTGTCCTTAAATCTGTTTGACAGAACATCCATACGCAACTGTTCCTGAGAACTCAATTCATAGGGTTTCATTTCTCCTTGAATTGTAAGCAACTTTGTAGCTATTCTTTCCGATTCTTCGCTTTCTTCCTTTATTATAAGCTTTCTTTCGTTAATCTTCTTCTTTTCCGCAGTTTTCTGAAGAGCCTGCATATTTTTTTCTCTGCATACAAGCCTTTCTTCCTGTAGTTGAGAAAGTCTATTTTCTGCAAGTGCTATTTTACCGCGTCCACCAGTCTTTATGTACTCTTTTCTTGCCCTGTCGAGCTTTTCCTTAGCAGGATCAAAATGATTCATATCATTTTCACTCTCTATCAGGTTTCCAAGCTTTGTACTGATGCTGTCATTTGAAGATATCTCAATTGCCTGCTGAGGAATAAAGGCACTTCTTGAATAAGCTTCTCTATCAAGCTTAAATAAATCCTCTCCAAGGTTCTCCGAAAAATCATGACATTCAAGGTTCGTTTTTTGGTCAAAAAGCTTGAACTCGTCATCCTTCACGCTTTCGGCAAAGGTTCGCTGAACTCTGTACTCTTTTCCGCCAACCGAAAAAATAATGTATCCGCCATATTTTCCACCCTGCCAAGGCATATATTTACGTCTTTCGTCTTCGTCCAAATTCTTACGTCTCGATGCCTCAAGCCCATAAAGCATAGCCTTTATAAATGCGGCAAATGTGGTCTTACCCCAACCGTTGAGTTCAAGAATGGAGTTAAAGCCCTCTTCGTAATTATATTTAAACTGATGAAGCTTTCCAAAGTTTTCCACATAGCATTCTATTAACTTCATCCTACACCTCCTCGCCGGCAAGAGCCTTAAGTCCCATTTGTATTATGGTCTTTTTATCCTCTTCGCTGCAATCATAGCCGAGCACCAGCCTTATAAACTCGCCCTTTAATGAAATATCGTATCTGTAGTCATCAGGATTTATATCAAGTGTGGTCTTATCCCTTAATCTGAAAGCATAATATTCCTCTTGGAATTTCTGCTCCAAATAACTTAAATTCCAATCAGCCTCAATGCTTACCTTGCCTTTTAAAATGATTTCTATCAAATCATCTCTTTTTATCTCTTCAATAGCAACCATAATAGCCGCATTCACATCAGAGGTGGATATCATATTTGAGGCATCTATATTCAAGGAATGAAGAGTTCTCTTCGCGAAAGGTACAAATTGATGATTCACTCTATTATTATAGGTATCTATCAAAACAAAACCCTTAACACCCTTTTCATCATAGCCTCTTCCTTCAAGACAGCCCGAATAAACATATTTTCCTCTGGCATCAAGCTCATTTTCACTGTAGGCGTGATAATGTCCAAGTGCCAGATAATCTATGTTTTTGTTTCTTAAAGCTCCTATATTTATTGTAATGTCGTCAGCCGTATATTCGCTCTGTGCGCTGGCTCCATGCAGTATCGCAATGTTTACATTATTGCTGTCAAGAACCAATGTGTCGTAAAGATGCAATTTATTTTCTTCAGTCATCTCGGCTCCGGTAATAACGGTATTACCGTATGTATAAGTAGTCCAATCATCATTAAATAATTTCAAGTTTTCCGGAATCACATCAAGACTTCTCAACAGACTGCTCTCATCATGGTTTCCCCTTAAATATAGAAAATCTATCTTAGGGTAGCTGTTTATACAGTCTATCAAAATATCTCTGGTATACGCCGACACCTGCCCTTTGTCAAAAAGATCTCCTGCTATGATTATCACCTGAACATCATTTGCATAAGCATATGCCGCCATTTTGGTAAATGTAAGCAATAGCTCATTTCTACGCTCATTAGCCTGCTGTTTGGTTAAGTTTGTGGTCAGTACGGAATCCAGATGTATATCTGCACAATGAATGATTCTCATAGAGCTAAACTCCCCTCCATTTTATTTTATAAATTCAAAAATAAAGCTTTAAGTACAGATCTCTTCTCAAAGCTAATCACTTTTTATTATAAACTAAAATTTTGTATATGTAAAGAAATTATCTTTAATATTTTCAGGTTTTCAGATAAAAAACTGAAGCTCATTCAGCTACATTTTTTTAAATATCTTTTCCCATATAGTCTTGTTTTTATCAATTATTTTATCAATAAGAGCATGTTCCTTATCTATCTGAACGTTAAGTTTTTCCTCGGCTTTATTCACCTTATCGTAAAACACCTGTATCTTGGTTTCAAGCTCGTCAAGTACCTTTGCATCTTCTATAAGCTTCTTTTTTTCATCAGATGTTAAAGATTTCGATTTTTTCACTCTGTTTTCATTTGAAAAATCCGAATCATTCATGTCGGGAACTTCACTGTAAACCTTATTCCAAAGATCCATATTTAAGGCATAGATTGTGTTATATTTGTTGTTCAAGCCCTCCGCACCTTTCATTATTTTAGCTGATATCTTTATAATCTTGGCTTTTATATCAGCTATTTTTCGGTAATGAAGTTCCAGCTGTTTTTTATCCTCAGATAGGACTGATTTTTCTTCTTCACTCAAAAATTTTATGCCCGATATTGTTTTAATGATATCGGCGATTTTATCATATTTTCTTTCAGAAAAATCCTCTCTCTTATCCTTGTCGGTTCTTACCTCAAGCATATTTTTAGGAAACTCAGCCGCCTTTATGTCAAGAGGAATTGCCGACATGAATATTATCGTTAAAAACAATCCTGTCATCAATTTTTTATATTTATACATATGCAATTTTCTCCCTATTCTACTTTTCATGTTTTAAAATATACATTAAAAGCAATAAAAAGTCTTATTTTAACTAGGGTATGTTTGTGGCAAATCTAAGTTTAAAAATCAGACCAGACTGTCAAAATCAAATGCCGCAGCCTTTGTGTAATTAGTCACCTTCGCCTCAAAAAAGTCCGTCTTTGTGTCATTGAGATTCGAAAAGCTCTCTATCCAAGCCATAGGATTTTCAGAAATTTCCGGATACCAAGGCTCAAGCCCTATAGCTTTCAGGCGAAGATTGGACAAATATTTTATATATTTATCAATTAAATCATTGTTTATACCCAAGATCTCATTGTTTGTCACATATTGTCCCCACTTAATCTCATTAAGAGTTCCTATTCTTATCATCTCCCTCATCTCTTCTTTTATTTCATCAGTAAACAGTTCCTTATTTTCCTTCATCAGCTCTCTGACGATATTTTGAAAAAGCACGAGATGTGTTATTTCATCACGATTTATATACTTAAAAATTGTGCTTGTGGCAGTCATTTTACCTTGTCTTGCAAGAGTATAAAAAAAACTGAAACCGCTGTAAAAATATATTCCCTCCAATATGTAGTTCGCAGTAATACATCTGATTAAGTTCTCCATATTAGGCTCATCTGAAAATCTCTGGTAGATTTCCGCAATAAAACGATTTCTTTCAAGCAGAACCTCATCATCTCTCCATGCATCATAAATGGAGTCTCTCGTAACAGGATTTGTCACAGTGTCCAAAATGTATGAATAGCTTTGTGCGTGTATTTCCTCCTGAAATGCCTGAATATTAAGCAGAGATGCAACCTCTGCAGCTGTTATATATCTTGCCAGATTAGGAAGATTTTCGCATTGAATCGAATCAAGGAAATTAAGAAATGATATTATTTTGTCAAAAGCGTTCCTCTCTCCCTTTGTAAGATATGGAAACTGCTTTATATCCTCTCCAAGCGATATCTCCTCCGGTATCCAAAAATTATTAAGCATAGTTCTGTACATCAGATTTGCCCAATCATACTTTATTCGATTCCATTCACGAAGATTTGTCGTATTGCCGCCAATCATATTTTGCGTACCCCTAAGTCCGAACTCGTTAAAAATTTTCTTTTTATCTATTGCCTGATTTCCCATAATTTCTCCTATTCCATTAATTTACTTATTTATACTAAATCAAATCTATAAACCCTGTCAACTTTTTCAGCCATCTGCACCGCCGTTGATTTTTTGAATTATGCCGAAAACCTTGTCAGGGTAATTGGTTATCATAGCATTTACCCCTGATTTTATGCATCTGAGTATCCGATCCTCTTCATTAATTGTCCATACATTAAGTTCTATGCCGTTTTTTGCACAATTTTCTAAAAATCCGTCATATTGCATATTATAAAAAGCAGGATGAAGTGCATCTATCCTGTGATCCTTGCAGTATGTCGGCATATCAATTGTCCCGTCCATATATAAAAATCCGCATTTTGCTTCAGGCCTTAATTCCTTTATTTTTTTGACGGAATAATGATTAAAGGATGAAAAAATGACCCTGTCCATAAAGCCGTACTCTTCGGTCATTTTTATTATCTTCTCTTCCAAGCCCTTATAAAAAATGACACCCGTCTTAAGTTCAATATTTATGGTAAGATTCGTCGGCTTTATCAGCTCAAAGACCTCTTTCATTGTAGGAATTTTGGCTCCCTCAAAGCCTTTTTGCATTTTACCCTTTGAAAAATCAAACTCTCTAAGCTGCGTCAAGGTAAAATCCTTTATCAATCCTTTTCCATTAGAGGTTCTGTTTATCTTTTCATCATGACAAATGACTATTTCCCCGTCCTTAGTCTCCTGTATATCAAGCTCTATTCCGTCAGCCCTCATTTCTATAGCCTTTTCAAAAGCCGCCATAGTATTTTCCGGACAATATCCGCTGGCTCCGCGGTGTGCCCAAACATAAGGTCTTTTACTGGACATTTCGGTTCTCCTTACATTAATTTTATAGGTCTGCATCATTTTTAAGCCTGTCAACTATAACATTTATACCATTTATCAAATCATTATATGTAGCTTGAAAATCGTGTGTATACCAAGGGTCAGCCACATCCCTATCTTCACCTGAAAAACTATTTAAAAGTCTCAGTTTATTATCCGCTTTTTCTCCGAAATATTTCTTCATGTCTAAAATATTTTGCTTATCCATTCCGATTATAACATCAAAATCATTTAAATCCGACATTTTTATTTGTCTTGCTCTCTTTCCCCGAAGATAAATATTCGGATCTATTCCATGCTCCTTAAGGCACTCCATGGTACCTTTATGCACAGGATTGCCTATTTCATAGGTACTTGTTCCTGCAGATTCCACATATACGTCATTTATAGCATCTTTTTTCAAGTAGTATCGTAATAATCCCTCCGCCATAGTTGATCTGCAAATGTTACCCAGACACACAAATAGTATTTTTTTCATTTTTAAGCTCCTTTTGTCTTATATCGGCATTATTTTATAAACCCTTTATGAAATTTGTTTGCAGCTGTTAATTAATATAAAGAAAGACACCTATTTGATAAAAATAGATGCCTTTGCGATTTATCTATTTGCTCCCTTTACAGTCACTACATCATTTTCTTGACCCTTCTCATCCTGTTTATATAATAGCATGCACTTCCCCGGTATAATCTTGACATACCTCTCTCCTGTCAATTATTGTAGATATGCTTCTCTTCCTAAACACTAATCATAGGTCGCACTTTTTTACGGATATCAATCCCCATTAGGCTTTATAACCTGTTCTATCAGTATGTTTTCCTCTTTTATTCTGATGTATAACACAATAGCGTATAAAGGAAGAACAATTATACTTGTAATCACGCTATGACACAAAAGCCCCAGTCCTATAAGCTCCGGCACTATATTCAGGAAATAATTAGGATGTTTCACCTTTTCAAACAACCAATGATTGTTGAATTTATGGTTTTTAGCTATCATAAGCTTTACCGTCCATATTCCATCCAACAAATGTACCACTATGTATAACATAATCATTGAAAAAGTCAAAAATACGACGCCTACTAAACTAATTTGATCAAACTCCGTCTTGGTTATTACCGCCTCTAAGAGGCTACCGAAGTAGAATATGATATGAAGTATCGTAATTCTTTTTGAATTAGCCGCACCATATTCCTCTCCGCCATTTTCAAGAATAGCCTTTTCGTTTCTCTTAGAAATTTTCAAAAATGCCAATCTTATTGCAAAAACAAATAACACGATTAAATAGATACTATACTTTCTCATTTTTTATAAAAGCTCCTTATTGATTATTATAATTTCAACTATATTCGGATTTTTTATTCTATCAAAAAAAAAGCTTTTTTTCAACCAATTGAACAGATTTGTCACATATTTTTCAAACCGAAGATTCTTAAATGATCATTTTGCCGCTCCGAATCTAATTTGTCTGGGCATCTGCTGTACTATACTAATTGCGACAGCTATCACAAATGCCGATACAAAGCAGGTCCTCATAAATGATAGAGTTAATTCAGATTTGCCGACAATAAAATAATAGGTGGCTCTATAAAAGCTGAGTCCCGGAATTAATGGAAACAGGCTGGTGTATAAAAATATTGTCATCGGACATTTTCTTTTGACCGACAGCACCTTTGATGCAAACGCCACAAATAAGCCGGGTAAAAATATTGCCAGCGGCTCTAAATCAAAAGCTTTTAATACAAACAGATATATGAACCAAGTGACAGTTCCCATTATTCCGATATCCACAATATGCTTTTTAGGCGCATTAAACAGTATGGAAAATCCGATTGTTCCGAAACCTGAACCTATACTGCAAATTACAATTCTTAAAACAGAAAGGTTGTTTATTGTAAATAAATTCGGACTCAAATTTTTTGAAAACGGTAAAATTCCGGTGGCTACTGCAACTCCCACGGATATTGATATACACTCCAGCAATGCTATCATAAGTAGAGATATCCCCGTATAAAAATTGTTTTGACAAAATTCTCTTACAGAGTTTACAAATACAGCTCCCGGTATGAGAACCATCATAGCTCCGAGGATTATAATGCTTCTATATTCTCCAATTCCCAGCATAAAAATTATGTCAATAAATAAAGTTACCATACAGCTTGAGATTATTGTTCTTAAAAAGCTTGTCTTTATGTAGCGTTTTAAAAGCGACATCACAAGCCCGAGCAAAAGCCCTGCAACTGCAGCTATAATGGAATCGGCAAATCCGCTGCCGAGAGCCAATGAAAAACCTCCGGCTCCAAGAAATGAAGAAAGCAGCTGCCATCTTATTCTATAACCCCTGATCTTATCTATCTGATTCAACTTTTCTATTACATCACGTATGTCTATTTCCTCGCCTTTTTGAGCAGCAAGCTCCCTTGAAAGCTGATTTACCGCCTCAAGCTTCAATAATTGAAATGCCATTTGCTTTGAAGAAACAGCCTGCGTTTCTCCAAACCCGTTATCATTTATAATGGAAACAATAATTCCCTTATTGGTGACATAAGAACGAAAATGTTTTAATCCGATCGATTCAGCCATATACGACATAGTATCCTCTACCCTGTATATTTCAGCTCCAGCCTCTATTAAAATCTTGCCGGCTAAGATAATAGCTTCTAATTTCGTTCCGGTATTTTGATTCTCCATTTATTTAACAATACTCCTCATTGGAAATAATAAATTCAAGATCTTCAAAGCTTATATCTTTCGTTAAGCTCTAACATTATATCGTCAGTGACGGTGCTACATAGACCCTTGCAAGCAGCTCTTGATTCAGAGCATAAAGACCCTTGGGATCACTTCCGTATAAATCATACTTTTTAATTAAATCATCAGCATTCTTTTCTTCTTCACCCTGTTCTTTTACGAACCAGTCAAAAAACTGCATTGTGCGAAAATCATCTACCTCCTTAGCCGCCTTATAAATTTTATTTATAAGAGCAGTCACATACATCTCATGCTCAAGTGCAAAATGTAGGGCGTCATCAACCTTTCTATACTCCTTGTCAGGCTTTGCAATATCCAAAAATTTGCATTTTTCTCCATTATTAAACAGGTATGTTCGCATCAGCATAGCATGATCTCTTTCCTCCTGAGCCTGAATGTCAAAATAGTTGGCAAAGCCGTCCAAGCCCATATCATGATAATAATTGGCAAAATCAAGATAAAGATACGCCGAATATAGCTCCTTATTAACCTGCTCATTAATTAACTTAGCAACTTTTTTATCTAACATGTCCATCTCCCTTTCCAAATAAAATACATCGTGTAAGTGTCTTACAGTCTTTATGCTGTTTCCTATCAATTACAGATTCGAAACACAAATATAACAATACTTGATTATCCACTCTGTGAGCTGATTTTTTCACATATATCTTACACTTTTATGTCCGACTTTTCAAGTGCTTTTCACCATATTCATCTCCGGAGAAACTGCCAAAACAAATTTCATTTTCCAAAATCCGTTCCGCATAAAATGATGCAATTATACTATAAATAAACTACTGTTTCTTTTAAGTCCTTTCTCTTATTATGATTGGGGTTCATTTCAGCATCTGCGGCGGCATAGCCTAAATCCATTATCATAAGTACCTCTTCGTTATCAGGTAAATTGAATAACTCCTTTGCCTTATCAATGTCTAAACAATTTACCCAACAGCTATTAACGCCCTCATTGGCAGCCGCCAATATCATATGTGTCGCAACAATCGTAGCATCCTCTATTCCTGAATTTCTGTCCGAATTTGGATAAGTAAATACGGTGTCTTTATTGAACGCCACTAAAAGACAGGTGCCGGCATTATAACGACATGGTGTAATGCTGTCCACCTTTTTTAGATTTTCATCTCCCTCAATTACATAAATTCTTTGCTCCTGAAGGTTTTTTGCGGTAGGCGCAAGTCTTCCGGCATTCAATATAGCATTAAGTTTTTCTCTCTCCACGCTTCTACCATCATATTTTTTACAAGAATAACGCTCTTTAATCACTTTTAAAAATTCCATTTTCAATCTCCCGTAAAATAATCAGCTTGAGCAGCTTGTGCACTCGTCCATTTCAAGCGACATGTTCCTAATATAATAAATCGTCTTTATTCCCTGCTTATAAGCCTCAATATAAAGATTTAAGATGTCAACAGCCCTCATCTGTGGAGTAATATAAAGGTTAAATGACTGTGCCTGATCAATATGTCTTTGCCTTACGGCGCAGGCTTTGATCGACCATAATTGATCTATTGTATGAGCCTCCTTATAATACCAAAATGTTTCGTTATTTAAATCAGGAGCGGTCTTGGGAGTAAAGCTCCCCTTTTTTTCTTCCACAAAAAATTTCTTAAAAATAGGATCTATCCCGGCGGTGGTGTTTGCTATGTTTGATGTACTGCCGGTCGGCGCCACCGCCATTAAATACCCGTTTCTTATGCCGTATTTCATAACGTCACGCTTTAATTCCTGCCATTTAGGGTTCGTATAGCCGTGCTCATCAAAATATTCTCCTGTATGCCACTTGGAACCGATAAATTCCTTATATGCTCCTTTTTCCCTGGCAAGCTGCATCGACGCCTTTATTGCGTTATAGGATATCTCTTCAAACACTCTGTCAGCCTCTGCTATATGCTCCTCGCTCTCCCAAGCTATTTTATTTTTTGCCAAATAATGATGATATCCGCTCACTCCCAGTCCTATTGCACGATACTTATTCGAGGTGATTTCAGCCTCGGGTACAGGAAACTGATTTAATGTGATTACATTATCAAGCATTCTTATCTGTAAAGGAATATTATCCTTAAGCTCCTCAAACGAAGTCTTTCCTAAATTTATTGAATTTAAATTGCATGTCACCATATCTCCTGCATTCATATTTAGAGAAATATTGATATTTCCGTCATTTTCTTTTATTTCTTCATTTATATAAGTCGTTTCGCTCATATTCTGAGCTATCTCATGACAAAGATTTGATGAATAAATCATTCCTCTGTGACTATTGGCATTCAGTCTGTTTACGGTATCTCTGAAGAATATAAAGGGGGTTCCGGTTTCCACCGCACTTTTCATTATTCGTTTCATTATATCAAGTGCAGGAATCGTTATTTTACCGAGTTTTTCGCTATTTTCACACAATAAATATCTCTCCGTAAACTCCTTTTTTTCACACGAATCATAATAATCCTCAAGTGCAAAGCCCATGACATTTTCCACCTCGTGCGGATCAAAAAGCGAAAAATCCTTTCTTTCTATCAGTCTTTCCATAAAGATATCCGGAATACTTACGGACGGGAAAATATCGTGAGCCTTTCTTCTGTCATCTCCATTATTTGTTCTAAGCTCCACAAACTCATACATATCCTTATGCCAGATATCAAGGGTCAAAGCTGCGCCGCCCTTTCTTTTTCCAAGCTGATCCACAGCCACCGCCGTATCATTATAAAGCCTTGCCCACGGAACCACGCCGCCTGAAGCATTTTTATAGCCTCTTATGTCACTATTTAAGGCTCTTATCTTACCCATATATATTCCCAAAGCTCCACCGTGCTTTGATACCCTTGAAAACTTTGAATTAACATCATATATAGACCACAAATTATCACCTGCAACACTTATAAAACAGCTTGACAGCTGATGAAAAGGTGTAGCGGCATTTGCCAATGTGGGAGTGGCTACCGTCATTTTAAGCTGACTTAGCAAATCATAGAATTTTTTTGCAAACTCTAATCTAAGCTCCTCTTTTTCCGCTGATGCAAGATGCATGGCAATCGCCATAAAGCGTTCCTGCGGAAGCTCCAATGCCATTTTATTATTTCCGTGTATCAAGTATCTGTCAAATAATAACTTTATTCCCTCATAGTTAAATAAAAAATCTCTCTCCGGCTTTATATAAGACGATAGTTCAAGCCTTTCTTCTTTTGTATATTTTTCAATAAAAAAGCTGTCATAGGACCTTTCCTCAACTAATTTCAATATCAGTTCCTCGAAGCTCCCATAGCCGAACTGCTTGTATCTTCTGCTGATTGCAGCCTCCTTATAAAGGTCGAATAAAAACAGTCTTGCAGCCACATATTGCCAGTCACTGTTCATCTTATTAACGGTGTTTCCGTTTTCATCAAGTTCCTTTACAATCACCTTTTCAATAGCAGTTCTAATTAAGACTCTTTGAATGTCCTTTGTACTCATTCCGTCTTTGAACTGAATTTTTGAATCAAGCTCAAGCTCTATCGGATTACAGGAGGGTATACCCTCACAAGCAAGTGCCACCATTTTTTTTGTTTTTTCAACACACAGAGACTCATATCTGCCGTCTCTTTTTTTTATTAAAATATCCATAAAATATCCTTTTCTTTAATTTGTTACCTATTATCTGAAACACCATAGGCGATCTATATCAAATTTTCATATTTATCCATTTATCCTGTTTAAATCTTAACGACATAAATAAGTATCTGGATAATTGGTCTGAGAGAACCCCAAGCCATATACCTATGAGCCCCAAGGGTACTATAAGAGTAAATACAAGCGTAACCACGCTCCTTATTACAGCAACGCTGACTGTAGATGCCACAAGTGCATATTTTATATCTCCCGCCGCCCTTAAACATCCCCCATAAATGACCTGAGATATTTGCAGTAATGTTATAGCTATTAGAAATTTGGACACGAGTATTCCCCTGTCTATATTCATATTATCTTTAAAGTATAGAGCAAAGAAATTTTTAGAGAAAAATATTAAAGCAACAGATATGCAAATAGAAATGACAAGTCCCACCCTTTGACAGGCTTCTCCGTATTTCCTCGCATCTTCTTTTTTACCCGCACCCAATGATGCTCCAGTCAATGCTATTGCCGCCACCTGCATACCGTCGGCAAACGAAAAATTAAGCGCAAGCACATTCATCCCCGCCTGATGTACCGCAAAGCTGTCCTTCCCAAGCCTTGCTGCTAAAAATGCCGTAACCATAAAGCCTACCCTCATTACCATATTTTCTGCAAAAATATTGACGGCAAATTTCATTATCTGCTTTGCGGTAGTAACACTTGCCCTTATTTTATTGGTTATCATATATTTTATTTTCACATAAGACGTTTTCCTAAACAGACACTCTACGCTTATTATTGTAGATACCACAGTGCCCAAAACCGTAGCTATAGCAGCCCCTCTCACCCCAAGTGCCGGGAACCCGAGCTTTCCTCCTATAAGCAAATAGTTAAAAATTATATTTATAATGCTTGACACAAGATTTGTTGTGAATGCTATTTTTGTGTTTCCACTTCCTCTTTGAGCCGCATTTATTATCATAGGTATGGTGGAAAACACCATAGATCCCATTATTATTCTGAAATAATCTACAGCCGCACTGTGAGTATCGGGCTCACTTCCTGCCAAATACATAATCTGCGGAGCTAAAACAAGGCTCATTACTGTAAGCAACATCGTAAAGACAAGTACAATAAAAAAAGCCGTAAGCAACGTTTCATTGGCTTTTTCTCTATTTTGCTCACCCTTACGTCTTGCAACGAATGCTGAAACTGCCATATTTATAGAGAAAAAAATAGACAAGCCGATAAATTTAGGCTGCGTCGTAAGTCCCACCGCCGATATGGCGTATACTCCGAGAGATGCTACCATAATTGTATCTATGATGCCCGCCAAAGCTATAAAAAAACTTTCGAGTACCGCCGGCCAAGCGGTATGAAAGACCTTTTTTAAAATTTCTTTATTATCCAACCTTTCTCCCAATCAAGCCTATCTTGAAAAATCCTTAAACTCCGATACCAATCCGGCAATTCGTAATGTTCACATATAAAATCAGTTAAATAGCATTATTATCTACAAAGAACAGCTAAAATTTTAAGCGACGTATAAAACCCGATGTTTTTTTGCACCAAGATTATTATACATCGCATAGTCAAATAAATACTATACTCTCTTACTCTTTTTTAATATTTCACTCATACATTCCGTACTTTCGATAAAATCATCAAAATCCTTTAATTTAAAACTCCAATTTGAATCATCTAATGTTCCCGGAGAGTTCAGCCTCGCATTATCATCAAGTCCCAATATATCCTGAAATGGTATTATTGCATAATCGGCTAAAGAATTAACACATATTTCAATAAAGCCCTTGTGTATCTTATCTGCATCATATTTATGCCTGATAAGAAATTCTCTTATGCTCTCCTTTTCCTTATCGTTCTTGGAATTGAAAAATCCGACCACCGTCTGATTATCGTGTGTTCCGGTGTATGCTATCATATTTTTTCTATCCTCAAAATCCTCTTTGGTTTCTTCGTGATCATAGGTAAACTGAATGATTCTCATTCCCTTAAGATCAAAGGCATCTCTTAGCTCTATTACCTCTTTTCTGAGATCTCCCAAATCCTCCGCCACTATTTCAAGTTTCGGAAACTTCTTTTTTATCAGATTAAATAAATCATGTCCGGGAGCCTCTATCCATTCTCCCTTAATAGCGGTTTTATTTCTTGCATTTATCTTCCAGTAGGTGTCAAAGGCTCTGAAATGATCTATCCTTATAATATCATATAATTTAGAATTATACTCTATTCTTTTTAGCCAAAATTCAAAATTATTTCCTTTCATATAATCCCAATCGTAAATAGGATTTCCCCACCTTTGACCGAGCTTGCTGAAATAGTCCGGCGGAACTCCAGCTATAAACTTCGGAGATCCGTTTTTGTTAAGTAAAAATGATTTTTGATTTTCCCACACATCAAGGCTGTCGAGCCCCACATATATAGGTATATCTCCCATTATCTTAAGACCCTTTTCATTGGCATAAGCCTTTAATTTCAGCCATTGGATATAGAAAATATATTGAACGAAAATTTCAAAATTTATATCGTCCTCATAGGCGGTTAAATCAAGCTTTTTATCCTTTATCCAATCTTTTTGCTCTTTGCTCCACTCATTCCAGCATTTCAGGTTATTTTTCTTTTTAAAAGTTAGAAAAACGGCATAGTTATATACAAAATCAAATTTTAAAAAATCTCTATATTCATCACTTTCAAACAGTTTTTTAGCCTTAAAATTTTTGTAAGCTGATTTTAATATTTCAAGCTTTGCCGCTCTCACTTTTTGATAATCAATTCTATCACTCACTGTTATCTTTTCCGGCTCCTCGTCTAATAGACCGTCTTCATATAAACTGACCGGACTTATATATATTTCATCTCCTGCAAATGAGGAATACGGCTGATATGGAGAATTACCGTATCCTAAAGGGTTGAGCGGTAATATTTGCCATATCTTAAAGCCCATTTTCACCGATATATCTATAAACCGATATGCTTCGTTGCCAAAATCTCCGATACCGTAATCGGACGGCAATGCCGATACCGGCATCAATATGCCTGCTAATCTCATAATTTTTCCTTTCATCTTATATTATTTACCTATCACCATTATCAAATAGAGTATAGAAACACCCTCTTTACCCTTCAACTATGTGAGTGGCTTCTTTATAAGGTCTAAACAGCATATAAATCATTCCTGTAAGGCACATAGCGGATGCAAATATTCCGACAATATTTACCCTACCTGTTAAGGCTCGCCCGAAATAATTAATCATCATAGCCACTACATAGGCAAACCCGCATTGGTATCCGATCGCAAACCAAGTCCATTTTGTGTTGTTCATTTCACGCTTTATAGCTCCTATTGCCGCAAAACAGGGTGCACATAACAGGTTAAATATCAGAAAAGAGTAACCGGTTATATTATCAAATACACCTCCTAAGGTACGCCATACATTACCGTCAGCTCCATAAAGAATACCCATTGTTCCAACTATATTTTCTTTCGCCACAAGACCCGTTACAGATGCTACGACAGCCTGCCAGTTCCCCCAGCCGAGCGGTACAAAAAGCCAAGCCGCAAAACCTCCGATTTTTGCTAAAATAGACATATTAAGCTCATCTTCATCCAACATTCTTAACCCGTCATCGGTAAATCCGAAGGAACTTGCAACCCACACAACCACAGTAGAAAGCAAAATAATCGTTCCGGCTTTTTTAATAAAAGACCAACCACGCTCCCAAGCGGATCTGAGTGTATTTCTGACTGTAGGCAGATGATATGCCGGCATCTCCATTACAAAAGGTACAGGCTCTCCTGCAAACATAACGGTTTTTTTCAATATAATGCCGGATATAACTATCGCAGCCATCCCCACAAAATAGGCTGATGTAGCCACCCAAGCACTTTTATTAAATACTGCGCCTGCTATCATTGCAATGAACGGCACCTTTGCTCCACACGGTATGAATGTGGTTGTTATAATCGTCATACGACGATCTCGCTCATTCTCTATTGTACGACTTGCCATTACTCCGGAAACGCCGCAGCCTGCACCTACAAGCATGGGTATAAATGATTTTCCGGATAAACCGAACCTTCTAAATATTCTGTCCAATACAAATGCAATGCGAGCCATATATCCGCAGCCTTCCAATATGGCAAGCAATAAAAACAATATCAGCATTTGAGGAAAGAAACCTAAAACAGCTCCAACTCCCGCTATTATACCATTAACTATCAAACTCTTAAGCCAAGCTGCGCAATTTATGTCGTTCAACAGGCTTTCAGCTAAGGTGGGAACACTGTCTATAAATATACCATAATTTTTCGGATCCGGTCCGGCTTTTCCATATTTTCCAACTAAAGACAACGCGTCGGCATAGTCTTCACGAGTTGCTATTTTTTTAGTAACCTCCAAGGTTTTTTCGTCTATAATCTCATATTCAAAGTCGGATATCGGTGCTACTGCGTTTGCTTCGGTATAAATCTGATATCCCTTTAAAATATTATTTGCCTCATCATATTGTTCTTGTATTTTTGCATACTCTGTCCCACCCGTTATATGAAATCCCGAACCAAAGAGATTATCTTCGATCCACTCTGTGAGCGCCGCTCCGAAAGTAACCATTGATATATAATATACCAAAAACATAACAGCCGCAAAAATAGGTAATCCTAAAATCCTGTTTGTAACTATACCGTCTATTTTATCGGAAACGGATATCACATCATCGGATCTTTTTTCATAACACAGATTTATGATAGAGGTTATATAAATATATCTCTCGCCTGTAATAATGGACTCTGCATCATCATCAAGCTGTGCTTCAATTAAAGCTATCTCCTTTTCTATATCTTCTTTTATACTTTCATCAAGATTTAAGTGTTCAAGAACTCTTTCATCTCTTTCAAAAAGTTTTACAGTGTACCACCTTTGCTGTTCCGCCGGAACAATATCAGCCGTTAATTCTTCAATATGGGCTAAAGCCTGCTCTATAGGAGCCGTAAATATGTGCATAGGTATAGTCTTTGAATTTTTCAGTTTAATTATAGTATCCACAAGCTCTGAAATTCCGGTTTCTTTTAAAGCTGAGATTTCTATTACAGGATATCCCAGATGTATTGATAACTCCTGAATATCTATAACATCGCCTTTTTTAGCCACTATATCCATCATATTAACAGCTACAACTACAGGAATGCCAAGTTCCGCAAGCTGAGTGGTAAGGTATAAATTTCTCTCAAGGTTGGTTCCGTCTATTATATTTAATATAGCACCGGGTTTTTGCTTTATAAGATAATTACGGGCAACCATCTCCTCCAACGTATAGGGGGAAAGCGAATATATACCCGGTAAATCCACTATGGTTATATTACCATTTTTCTTAAGCTTACCTTCTTTTTTTTCGATGGTAACACCTGGCCAGTTCCCGATAAACTGGTTGGATCCGGTAAGTGTATTAAACAAAGTAGTTTTCCCACTGTTAGGATTTCCCGCCAGCGCAACAGTCATAGACATTTCACTTCCTCTTTTCTAAATCATTCCTCAATTTCAATAAACTCTGCATCAGCTTTTCTAATCGAAAGTTCATATCCACGCACGCTTATTTCAATAGGATCTCCAAGCGGTGCAACCCTTCTCATAGTAACTTTAGTTCCGCAAGTAAGCCCCATGTCCATTATTCTTCGTTTTACCACACCTTCACCGTTAAGTTTCACAACAGTCACGGTTTCCCCTATTTTTGTGTCTCTTAATGTGTTCATAAATATCCCTTTCGCAAAATCTTTATACCATGGCAATATAGATACATTATACCACTTTGCTCTTGCTCATTAAGCGTTCATATTATACTCCACATCACTAAGCTCAAGCTCTCTTTTCTCTTCATAGACTCTTTTCTTTATCCCTCGCTTTCGCTAAGTGATTGGGTATCACTCTCGCTAAATTCGCATTTCGCTTTCGCTCTTGCTCATTAAGCGTTCATATTATACCACAAATAGTAGTTATTGCAAACTGAAATATGATAAATTTTATTCTCAAAATTTTCTTTTTTTGCCTAAATACCACAAAATACGGGCTTGATTTTTATAATTATTTTGATAATAATTATATGCACATAACTCATTATCACTCCCGCGTTTATCTATTTTTTCTTCTGTGCCGTTTTCTTTCGTCTTGCAATCCTTTCTTCAGTGGACTGCCTTGCTTTTTTTAGTCACTCTTCTATCTATCTCTTTACATTCTTTAATCCGTTTACTGTTGTTTTGCTATTTGTCCTTCTCAATAAACAAGTTTTTCAATCAAAAAAGGTTAAGAACCTTTTCAGGAAACTTAACCTTTCGCAATTATGACATTTTAAACCTTTTCCCAACGTCAGTCACTATCATTCTTCACATGAAACTTCAAAAATATACCCCTTCTTGCCTTATCGGTCATTGCATATTCTTCCACATCTCGATAATCTAAATCAGGAGAAAAAACTTCAGACTCGCTTTGAAAAAAAGATGCAAAAATTGTAGCACTTCCATCATTTTTCACTTTAACATCGTCTTTCCAATACCAGGCATTTAAACTTTTTTTTACAAATATAGTAGAATCAAGGTCGTGCTTCAGTACATTTTTCATCAAATCTTTATTTACAGTAAATACAGATACACTGCCTTCATGAATAACAAAGTATATCTTATCAAATTCAGTAGAAAAACCCTCTGAAACAGCCATCTCTTCTACAATTCCATCGTGAAAGCTATTTAATTTAACATAGCACTTCCTATGTTCTCCTTTACTTCCTTTTAGAACATACCCACTCTGTCCATAGCTGACACCATCTGAATCCGGTGAATTTGTATCACAAAAATTCAAATCATCTCCCACTATTTTACTCAATTCTATTTCAGAATGTTCGTTCGTATTGCAAGAGGCTAAAAAAATGGTACTTAGACACAAAAGGCAAATTGCTAATTTTATTTTATTGACCATATGTAAATTCAACTTCTTCATATAATCACAGTTCCTTTCTTTCATTATCTGTGCTCTAAAAAGTCCATCTGCAGTAATTGAACCATAATAAAATCTTCAACATAAATATCTTCTAAATTCCAGAGCTTTTCATCTATTCTCGCTTTCAAACCATTTTTATACTCGCAATCAGGCTATGACTTTTAAGAATTCTTTTATTGGTTTCAACTGCTTTTCCACTTCCGGCACTATCCCGCACTGCCCTCTCGTGTCAAGCGAATGACACAAAATATTTTTATAAATCTATGATTGATTCATTAAGCAAAAAATCCTCTATTCCAATGTATAAAATACCGTCATTATCATGTTTAGGAATAATGTGCTTCCTTACAATCACAATCTTCTTAAATGAATCATCTATTTTCTTAAGTGATGCTGTTTCTTGCTCTCTTTTCTCTGTACTGTCTACATTCAAAGCTGATTGAATATAGTATCTTTGATGTCCTTTGTTTACAACAAAATCAACCTCAAGCTGAACCTTTCTTCTGTTTCCGTTTTTCTTAAAATCGTGTTCTACCACACCGACATCTATATTATATCCTCTACGAAACAAGTCGTTATAGATGATGTTTTCCATAATATGTGTGTCTTCTACTTGCCTAAAATTTAACCTTGCATTTCTAAGACCTATATCTGCAAAGTAATATTTAAGCGGCGTTGAGAAATATCTTGAACCCTTAACATCATATCTGTTGGCATGATATATAACATATGCCTCCCCAAAGAAACTAAGATATTTGGAAATTGTATTGGAAGATATTTTTATCTGCTTCTCTGACAAAAATCTTCTTGAAAGTTTAGTCGGATTAGTTAGTGAGCAAATAGCGGAAGATGTGAAGTCAAGCAGTAATTCAAGTACCTCCTTCTCATTTTGTATGTTATTCCTTTCAAGAATATCCTTTATATATGTTTCCCTAAATAAGTCCTTCAAGTATTGATTTTTTTCCTCATCACTTTTTAAACTATAGATATACGGCATACCTCCATATACGGTATAATGCTCAAAAGCCAACTCTTTGTTTTCATACAAATAGTAAACTTCTGCAAATGATAGAGGATTTACATGTATCTCATCACCGCGATCTCTAAACTGTGTAAGCACATCGGATGAAAGCATTTTAGAATTACTGCCTGTTACATAAATGTCCAAATTGCTCTGTTTCATAAGTCCGAGCAATACATCAACAAAGGTTACATTCTTTTCTTTACTATCCACATAAGGATTGCTCACCGCTATAGATAATTGAATTTCATCAATGAAAATATAGTATTTTGTATTTCCGGTTTTAGTTTTTTCCTTGATGTATTCGTTCAATCTGAATGGATTTCTGTATTCAAGATTATCTATTTCATCAAGTGCAATGGATATAATTTGATTTTCTTTGACGTCTTCGGATAATAGGTCCTCTCGGTACAAATTAAATAACATATAGGATTTCCCGCATCTTCTTATCCCTGTAATAATCTTTATCCTGCCG
>JBGZAX010000053.1:0-13552 GCA_041844335.1 Lachnospiraceae bacterium | reverse complement strand
TTATTATTGAAATTTAATGAATTTCATAATTAAGAGTTTCTGTTATGCACACAATCAAGACTTTGTATTGCATTATGTGTATAATTATGCATCCGGATTATACAGATTGTAAGTAAAGTTTACAGGAGGTTTTTTACATGAAGAAGAGGTTTAAGCTTTTTTCCATTGCAATTGCCGGCTTAATGGTGACATCGGTTTTATCTCCGTTCAGCGTTCTGTCCGCGCAGGCTGAATCTATGGGCGTAAAAAGAGGAGATTTTACCGTTACAGGTGTTCCAAGCGGCAGCAGCTTTAAGAATAACGTGTTGACTATTTCAGGAAACGGCAGCTATACTATTACCGGAAATGGAAAATATACCGATGACAGAATAGTTGTGACTTCACCTGATATGCCTGTTATTAAGCTTAAAAATGTCAGAATTAATACTAATGAGAACAAACCGGCTATAGAGATAAGAGGAAGAAAGGGTGCCGATGTTCGCATTGAAGGAAATAATTATACAAGGGCTGTTAATAGAGCTTTAAGCTATACAGGTAATGAAACATTAAAATTATCCGGAAGCGGCAGTCTTAAAGCCGATGTGAAAAATGCTGCAGGAGCTAACGGTATATATGCCTCAAGCGGAAAAATTGAGATAAAGAGCGGTACTGTTACGTCCAATGCGCCTATTATCGCTCGTGAGATGAAGATAAGCGGAGGCAGCTTAAATGCGAATTTCGGTAATACCGTACTTCGTAATGCCAAAAATCAAAGAGTCTATAAACAGACTGTAAATATAAACGATGCAAAAAACAAGAAAATAAGCTCCTTAAGGGTAAAAAATATAAAGGGAGCAACCTATAAGTATTCCTATGCGGGAATGAGAACCGACGATAATGCAAACCTTAACGTGTTTTTGCCGAAGGATACCGCAGTGGTGTCTGCAAGTGTGGGAAAAACCTTGTATTCTCTTGAAAATACTGCTAAGGCTGCCCGCAGTCTTAAATTGAATACAAACGACAGTTCTGAAAATGTTACAGATCATGTACAGTCATCTCCAAGCAGTACAGTTCTTGAGGGGGTTACTGCACCTATTACACAAAGACTGTCTTCTGCAAACACACAGGCTGACAGAATAAGGGCGGTTACGACTGGGAATCAAAATATGGGTTATTCCCTGTTCAGAAGTTCTGCAATACCTGCAAGGGGTCCGCTGGGACAGCAAGGTAATCCCCAGGATGTCAATGTGTCCGTAATAAATGTAGATGTTTCCACCACCGGAAGTTCCGATTCCAATACCGAGGCAAGTATACTGGTAAACGGTAAGGTGGATATCTTTGCTATAGAGAAGAAAAAAGATCCTAATACGGGTCAGGAAACGGATATGACATTTGAGGAATTTAAAAAGAAATTCCCCGGATACTTGACTGAAAAATTGCAGTTACACGCTCCTGACGGGCAGGTATCAAGTGAAATAAACAGATACAGCAATCATGAGTTCAAGTATATGTGGACATCGGGAAAACCTGAAGTAGCTAGTCTGCAGCTTCCCGACGGAGCACATACATTGGTTGAGGGTTTAAAACCCGGAAAGACATTGATACGTTGCGACATAAGTGCCACATACATAGAAAAAAAGGAAATACAAAAGCCGGTGCCTAACAGCAATCCTGCTGCATTTACCTATGAGGTGGTTGAAGAAAAAAGGGAGCTTGCAAATGTGGCACACGTGTATCTTACACTTTTTGTAATGCCTGATTTATTGGATGTTGATGTTACACCGACAAGCTCCGATATTACTGTAGGAGGACCGGCAGGCTCCTCTACCTGCGATTTAACGGCTAAGATCACGGGATTAACGGACAGCAAGCCTAATGAAAATACTGATGTGACTATAAACAATGTACAGTACATATGGAGAGAGGTGCTGCCGAAATCCGATATGACAGGCTCTTACATAGCTATTACTTACGGTACTAATAATGAGGATATAGATTATAAAGAGGAAGAAATCAGAAGAGAGAAGTATAAAGACACTACCGGTGATCCTAATCCTCCTATTGTAAACGGACAGCTGATAAACTATGAAAAGGGTATTCCGAATGCCTATAAGGTAACAGTTCAGGCTCAGAAAGAGGCTAAAAATATTAAAGTCGGACTTAAAACATTTCTGGAGTATCAATTTAAGACACAGGAATATGACAGTCAAGGCAAGCCTATTATAGATCCGGTTACAAAAAAACAAAAAATGGTGACGAGAACGGTTAAAACCGAGCTTCCTGAAAAATTTGTTGTCATAAATATTGATGATAAGGGAGCCTTGACAGTAGATAAGCCTACTTTAAATCTCACTCTAAACAGCAAAACGGCTCCATCGGTGGATACCGTAACCGCCACCATGACAGGTGCAGATACTGATCTTGTAGACTTTAAATGGTGGGAATACAGCGGTCCTGCTAAGAAAAGCTTTGTAGATTTTTCAAATAAAAAAGGTGTTATAGCTGAACCTGACAATGAGGATAATAAAGTTCTTCCCGTATTTGATAAGGATCCTGCGAAGTATGCGGAAAATAAAAAGAAGATGCACGGCTCTGACGGTGCGACAATTACGGTACAGGCTCTTGAGGTTGGAGTGACATACATATATGTGGAGGCTACCTATAAAAACCCGGACACGAAGACAACATACACCAAAGAGGCTGTGGTTAAGGTCATTATAAAGGATGGTTCTCCTAATGCCGGCGGAGGCTCAGGCGGTCAGGGAGGACAAGGTGGCTCCGGTGGTCAAGGCGGTCAGGGAGGACAAGGAGGACAGCCGCAGACCGGAAATGGCGATTTGGCAATAAGCGAGCTGCCTAACGTGTCCTATAATACCAAGGCTCACACCCCTAATTTTACAGTAAAGAGCGGTATAAACCAATTAAGGCGTGGCGTGGATTATGATTTTACCTTTATTGATAATATTGAGGCGGGTACCGCCACTCTTATGATAAACGGCAAAAATCAATATGACGGCTACTGGGCTAAAAAGACATTCACTATTGCAAAGGCGGACCTTATAATTAAAAATCCCGTACTTGCGGTGAATACGTTAAGGGCAAGCAACTATACCTATGATTTATCAAGACTGCTGCCGCAGACCGGCATGACACCTACCGATAAGATGAACACCACCTATAAACTCGGTAATTCTTCGTTGCCGAAAACCAATTTCAGCAATATTACAAACGGTGGAAATACACCTATTCTAAGCTTTGATGCCAAGGGTATTACAACAGCCGGAACTCAAGGTGTTATCGGATTGGATATTGAAAGTTCACCTAACTTTAATAAGGCGTCTGTGCAGCTGACTGTAAAGTCCGATTCCGGAATGAAGGTTACGTTTAATCCTAAGAACGGACAGGATGCTTTCAGCATAAATGTGGAGCCCGGAGTTAAGATTAATACACCTGATACTCCAAAAAAAGATAATGCCACTTTTACAGGCTGGTATAAGGCGGACGGCAAGCAGTGGAATTTTGATACGGATTTGGTTTCTTCAAGTATGGAACTATATGCCGGCTGGAGAGATGGAAAAGATGCGGGAACTCCTGAAACCTTAAATTATAACTCCAATGACGGAAGAATAAGTCAGACTTTTTTAGATAAGGCAGTGGCGGAGCATAGAGATTTAAAGGTTAATGTGCTTGATGCAAAAGGTGACATTGTTTCTCAATGGCTCTTTGATGCTGATGAAATTGGCGGAATACCGGCAGGATCATTTGATTTAAATACTGATATTTACGATGCGGAGGAATCGCCTGCATTTAACTTATTAAAAGAGGATATAAACGGGCTTAAGGGTATTGGAGTAAGTATAGGCTCAGGCGGGGCTATGCCCATCGGCTCTATCGTAAAGGTGAAGGCTCCTGAAAGCCTTGGAGGAAGAAAGGGCAGAAATTTATATCTTTACAAGTATGATCCGGATACACATAAGCTGTTGACACTACCCAGAAGATCAAAGGTTACTGTGGATACTGACGGATACGCACAGATTCCAGTTATTGAGTCCGGGGATTATATATTAGCTGTAAAAAGACCAAAATCTAAAAACATTCTTACTTTAAATAAGCAGATAAATACAAATAAAATTAAGAATGCCAAGGTAGGTTCAACAAAACAGATTAATTTGTCGTCGTCTCCTACATTAAAGAAGGTGACCAATCTAAAGCAGGATATGCCATATTATTATGGAGCATATAGTGTGAAATTTTCAAGCTCCAATAAAAAAGTGGCTAAGGTAAGTAACAACGGCAACATAAAGTTCTTGAAAAAGGGTAATGTGAAAATTTATACCGATGTGCAATTGTACAATGGTACCAAGGCAAGAAAGACTATGAAAATCAAGGTAAAATAATCAAAAGAGGTGGCAATAATAATGAAAGTGCTTGATAAAAAGAGAATATTTTTAAGCCTGATTTTAATAATGCTTGTATTTTTTTCAGTGTTTAATACGGAGGTATCGGCTGCAAAAAAGGGAAAGGCTGATAAGAAAACCAAGGTTTCAAAATCCGTTAAGCCTATTGATATGAAAACCTTTGTCACCTATTATAAGCTTAAAGTGGGGGAAACCAGAGACATTAAGGTAGCCCCCCTAAGAGCGACAATTAAGGTGCAGTATTTACCCCAAAATGCGAAAAAATTGGGTATCAGCGTAAAATCTTCAAACAGCGGTATAGTAAAGGTAACAAGAAAAAACAAGTTTTATTATAAAATTACTGCAAAGAAAAAGGGCAGTGTCACACTGACTATAAGCTCATTAAAAAATGCTGCAAACGGTCGAAAATTGCAGTCAAAGGTGAGGATCAGAGTGGATGATCCTAAGCCTATAAGATCTATTACTGCGGCTAAAAACGGTGTCGCACAGATAAGAGTGAATTTTGATACCATCATTAAAGACAGGTTCGATACTTCAAAGCTTGTTGTTACCAGATATGATCAGAGGAATGAAAAACAGCTTGAAACCTTGTCTCTTAAGAATTTCGAGTATGTAAAGGATGATGAATTCGGTGTATTGTTAAATTTATTCAAGGATTTAGAGAGCCATTCCAATTACCATATCAAGTATGAGGATATGTTTGCGAGCTTTGAAACCGCCAAAATAGGAGTAAACAGGCTTGAACTTATAAATAAAAAAATACCTAAAAATATGCCTACCAAGATGGTTCTTAAGGCATTTGATACAGAGGGCAATGATGTAACCGAAACCGGATTTTTTAAGAAAGACAAGGTAACAATTAAGCTGCTTGATGCCACCTCAAATGCCACAAGGCTTGAGGGGATCGGCATAAACAGTAAGCTTTATATGATAGAAACCGGTTCAAAGGCTAATATAGAAATATCGTATGATGACATAAAATTAAAAGAAGAGATAATCTGTGATGATATGATAGACTCTTCCTTAAACAGCATTTACAAAAGTGCGGTAGTCTACGGAACCGACAGTATTAATTGGGATATGGTTAAAGAAAACGAGCTGGTAAAGCTGAACTTGTCAGGTCAGGATGCTTCTATTGCTATTTTATTAAAGGCAAATGACGGAAAGCTGATTTCAAATAAGATTTACGATAAGAATTATGATCCCAGAGCCACTTTTACCTATTCCGTGCAGAAAGGCTCTAAATTAAAGGTTGATGAAAAAACAGGTGCCATAAGCACAAGTAAGGAGGGAAATTACGGGGTAAAGGTCACAATGAATTATAACGGCAATAATTATCAGTATTACGTATCTATTAAAGCCGAGAATATTAAATTGGGTGCCTTGACACTTGATTATCCTGAAGTTACGGTTTCCAACAGAAACGGAGTAAAGTATGTGAATCTTAGATTTGTGGATATTTATGGTAGCAGCATAGAGGAGCGTGATATGAAATATACTCCTGTCATAACCTATAAGAATGCCGATGCAAAGGCTTCTAATCCAAATTCCGAAGCTGATGCTGTTAAGGGCTTGGTAGAGTTTAAAGAGAATAAAAAGCTGACACTTAAGATTGATGCTACCGGCAGAAAGCCTGCCGGAACATACTACTATGATATAGTAATAGGCGATCCTAAAAAGGAAACCGTAAGAACATATCTTACTGTAAAGGTTCAGGATTCTACGACAGATGATATCTCCTTTGAATATAGGTTTAAAGAGGTACTTGAAAAGCCTAATATTGACTTAAGGATTGGCAGTGAGTTAAGCTTGAATGATATTGAAACTATTGCCAAGGGCATAGATTTGAGCCTTTATTCCTATAATCAGTTTGGCACTCCGGTAGGAGTAGCACCTGCTGGCAGCTTTAAAATTAACGGAAAGAATTATGATCCGTCAACTATGCCTTATATTCTGCCCAATAGTAATGGAGGTTTCAACTTTGTTCCTATTGCTATCGAAAAAAATATAGTAGGCGGTAATGAATTTACTGTAATTAAAAAGCTTGCACTTCCGGGAGTATATAATATTACCGCAGAGGTGTATAATACCAGATACAATCGTATGCAGACCTACAGCTGTGCAATAAATGTGACAGATACTCAGGGAGTTATGGTTGAAAATAGCGATTTTAAGGTTAAGAGGGCAGGAGCCTATGGAGCACCAACTATTTTGCAAGGCGGTATGTCGGGGACACCATCTATGATTGCAAGGCAGCTGGTTACAAGAATGGATGACAGTGCTTTTGTGCCTGAAATTGAAGCTACAGCATTTGATGTAAGAAATCCCAATACTAAAGCGTTTACGCTTATTTCCGGCAACAGGTATGTGATTGATTATGTTTTTATTCCTATGCCCGTGGTCATAAGAGACAGGACTGAAGTGTTTGTATATCAGCGACATAGGCTTGATATAATGCTTGGAACTAATTAAAGTTATTGTTTTTATTTGTTTGTTATAGAGAAAAAAGCTAACGTGCAGGTTGATTTTATAAATCTTCATACCGGTCGTTATCTCTTTTCTCTATAATTATTTTTTTACAATTTATCAGATTGGTTGAATTATGTTTGATATTAAAGAGGAATTGAAAAAGCTTCCTGAAAAGCCCGGCGTTTATTTGATGAAGGATAAGCACGAAGAGATTATTTATATCGGCAAGGCGCGTGTGCTCAAAAACAGAGTTCGTCAGTATTTTCAAAGCGGTAGGAACAAATCCGGCAAAATTTTAAAGATGATAAGTCTTATTGACAGCTTTGAGTATATTATTACGGATTCCGAGCTTGAGGCACTTATTTTAGAATGCAATCTTATTAAGGAATACTCTCCTAAGTATAATACTATGCTTAAGGATGACAAGACCTATCCCTATATAAAGGTCACCGTTTCCGAAAGTTTCCCGAGACTGATATATACCCGTTCCATGAAAAAGGATAAATCTAAGTATTTTGGTCCCTATTCAGCGGCTACCGCTGTTAAGGACACTATTGAACTGCTCAGAAAAATGTATAAAATCAGACCCTGCAATAAGATATTGAAGGAGTCCGGAAATAATATTCCTTATTGTCTCTATTATCATATAAAACAGTGTGATGCTCCCTGCCAAGATATGGTGAGTGCGGAAGAGTACAGAAGTGGGGTTGATAAGGCTCTCTTATTCTTAAACGGGAAATATGAGAATATCATATCCGAATTGACAAAAAAAATGTACGAGCATTCGGAAAGGCTGGAGTTCGAAAAGGCGGGCGAATATAAAAGTTTGATAGATTCTGTAAATCAGGTGGCACAGAAACAAAAAATCACCGGCAGTGACGGCGAGGACAGAGATATAATAGCTGTTGCAGGTGATAATATGGTTGCCGTTGCTCAGGTTTTCTTCGTGAGAGATGGAAGGCTTATAGGAAGAGATCATTTTTACTTAAAAAATGTGCATGACAGCAGTATTTCAGAGATTCTATACGACTTTATAAAGCAGTTTTATCGAGGTTCTCCTTTTGTTCCAAAAAGTCTTATGCTGCAAACTCCTATAAAGGATATGGATTTGATGACGGAATGGTTGTCGGGGATTAGGGGTTCAAAGGTACAGATTTTAAGTCCCAAATATGGTGAAAAAGAGAAATTGGTGGAACTTGCTTATAAAAACGCCAAGCTTGTATTAAATATCGATAAGGAAAGATTAAAGGCTGAGGAGGCGAGAAATACCGGAGCTGTGAACAGGCTTGCCAGTATTTTAAATATTAAGGGTCTTTACAGGATAGAGGCGTACGATATTTCTCATATAAGCGGCTTGGAAACCGTGGGAGCGATGATTGTTTATGAAAATGGCGGATTTAAGAAAAATGCCTATAGAAAGTTCAAGATAAGATCTACTAAGGCCTCTGATGATTATGCTGCTATGTATGAAACCTTAAAAAGAAGACTGTCACATATAGGAGATAATGATTTCGGAGAAGTTCCCGACCTTATTTTAATGGATGGCGGACGTGGACAGGTAAATATTGCATTAAAGGTAATTAATGAGCTTGGGCTGAATATTAAGGTGTGTGGAATGGTCAAAGATGACAGGCATAAGACTGCCGGACTTTATTACAATAACGAGGAGATAATTGCCGGAAGGTATGAGGAAGATTTGATGAAACTCATTACACGTATACAGGATGAGGTGCACAGGTTCGCAATCACATATCATAGGTCAAGACGTCAAAAGGATCAGATACATTCTATTCTTGAGGATATCAGCGGTATAGGACCTTTGAGAAGACTTGCTTTAATGAAACATTTCGGAAGTATTGAGGCTATAAGAGATTCTGATGTAGAAAGCTTATCTGCTGTAAAGGGTATGGATAAAAGAGCGGCGGAGGCTGTATATGAGTTTTTTCATAGATGAGCTATGCTTCAATTTATCTATTTTTATCTCTGATACTTGAATTTTTTATTTTTTGCTGTATAATATTGTGGGGGTTAGTGTAAAATAATTTGAAAGGCAGAGTTATATGTTATATAAGCTTAGAAGATTTATCCAAAATATGATTGGAAGGGCATATAGGAGGATTTTTGACAAGGAAATCAGAAAAAGGATTGCAAGACCTATAAAAAGGCTTATAAAATATTTTTATAAGCGTACACTCTTTTTAGTTCCTGTTGATAAAAATATGATTTTATTTGACAGCAGCACCGGAATTAATTATACGGGAAGTCCAAGGGCGATTTATGAAAGAATGGTTGAGCTGGGACTTGATAAAAAATATAAATGCATTTGGTTTTTTAAGAAACATAAAAGACCTAAGGGAGGTATTGCAGGCAATGCTAAAGTGGTAACCTACGGAAGTCATAGATACTATCATTATATGGCAAAGGGTAAAATCTGGGTGTTTGATGCAAGGCAATCTTCAGTTGTGGTAAAAAGAGAAAATCAGCATTATATTCAGATTTGGCACGGGACACCGCTTAAAAAGCTGGCACTTGATATGGATAATGTTGCTATGGCTCATTCTTCAAGTATTGATGTATATAAGGAAAACTTCAGGAAAAACACCTCAAGATGGGATTATCTGGTGGCACAAAATGAGTTTTCCGGAAATATTTTCAGGCGATGCTTTGATTTTAATAAAACGATGCTTAATATAGGTTATCCGAGAAACGATGTGTTATTTAAGAAAAACAATCCTGAAGATATAATGAATATTAAGCTTGAACTTGGGTTACCGCTTGATAAGAAAATTATACTTTACGCACCTACTTGGAGAGATAATGAGTATGACGAGTCGGGAGTTTATGAGTTTAAGCCCAAGCTTGATTTTGAAAAGTTAAAGGATAGGTTACCGTCAGATTATGTAATGGCTGTAAAATACCATTATCTGATAGGAGATAAGATAGACTGGTCAGATTTTGAGGGTTTTGTTTATCCTTTTAACGCACAGGTTGATATCAGTCTGCTGTATCTTGCTGCTGATGAGATGATCACAGATTACTCCTCCACAATGTTTGACTTTTCAATATTACATAAGCCAATGTACTTTTATGCGTATGATTTGGAATCTTATAAGGACGAACTTAGAGGATTTTACTTTGACTTTATAAATGAGGTACCGGGGCCTATATCTCAAACGACAGATGAATTAATTGCGGATATATTAAAGTCAGATAAGGAAAAGAAAGCCTTGTATCGGGAAAAAGAACAGGCATTTTATGATAAATTTCACACTTATGAAAACGGAAATGCATCGGATAAAATCATTGAATTGATCGAAGAGCTTGCAAATTGAAAATAATAATTCTAAGAATTGGAGAAAATTATGAAAACGGTTATTACTTATGGCACATTTGACCTGCTGCACATTGGTCATATAAATATTTTAAAAAGGGCAAGGGCTCTGGGAGATAAGCTGATTGTAGCTCTGTCCACCGACGAATTTAATGCACTTAAGCATAAGGAGGCATATCATTCATATGAGAACAGAAAGCTTATTTTAGAGTCTATAAGATATGTGGATATGGTTATTCCTGAAGAAAATTGGGAGCAAAAAACAACCGATGTGGAGAAGCATAATGTGGACGTGTTCGTAATGGGTGATGACTGGAAGGGAAAGTTCGACTTTCTTAAAGGTCAATGTGAAGTGGTATATCTTCCAAGAACCTCTGACATTTCCACTACAAAGATTAAGACGGATTTGAGCTTAAAATAAGTAATAAAAGCTATACCTCGCCAACTCCGAAATCGGTATTATCAATAAGAATATCTACTCTTTTATTGTCCGCATAAAGCGGCAAGATCTTATCTTTGAATATAGAAATGACAGATGTATCAGGTTTTATAGAGGTAGTGTTTTCATTCATTATGTTAATGCACACACGCTCAAAGTATTTTAGACCTGTTTTTATATCTGAGAGCATACTGTGGTATGTCTGTCCGGATATACCCTGCAACAGACATACTTCATCAAAGTCCTTTGCTATAAGCTCAGGACTTTTTTCTTTTATGCCCTTCTTTAATATATTTTCTCTAAAATCATAATTAAAGCTTTCCACACCAATTTTAATTTTTACCGTAATATCGTGTTTTTTAAATCTTTCTTTAAAATTGGGTATCGCGGCTCTATGAATATAATGACATTCAAAATGTACGAGATTTATATTATTCTTAATACAGATGTTTATAATATATTTAATTGTTTTTTCATCTAAGTCAACAAAACTTCCTGAATTTACAACCTCCAGATGATTGTATTTTCCGTTCACCATATCCAAAGCATTCTTATTGGTGTTAAAGCATAATTCATCATCATTTGATGAGTCGAAGTGATAATCGCAAAAGCTGCATTTTTTATACTTGCAGCCTGATCCCATCAACAGCACTATTTCTCGTTTATTTTTGTTTTCTATTATTGAATATCTTTGCATTTTTTTATTCTTAATTATGACGATTTAACCTGAGTTCTATAGAAAGAGCCAGGATATATGCAAATATTATTGATAACACATCTTTTAAAATAAACGGGTAGGAAACAAGAGGTAAAACATCCATAAAACTTTTTTTTGTAAATTTTGCGAAATGTAATGCACCTAAATAATGGCATATTGCAAGACCTGCAATCGATATGGCAATACTTACCATTATTTTTACGATTGAAGCCGCATTTTTTGATTCTTTTATTTTAAAAAGCTTTGATACTCCGCATAACACCGACATCGGTATAAAGCCTATTATAAAACCTCCGGTAGCTCCGGTTATTATTCCTATTCCGCCTTTCAGATTGGCAAATACCGGTACTCCGACCGCTCCTATAAGGATATATATGGCTACCGGAATAATTGCTTTTACTCCTAAAAAGAAACCGCACAGGGCTATGGCAAAGGTCTGCAGTGTAATAGGAACTCCGTTAGGCATAGGAATAGCCAGCTGAGCCAAGACAGCGATTATTGCTGCAAACAGACCCGATTGTATTAAAAAATAAAGTTTTTTATCACGCATTTCATTTTTCTCCTTAATTTTATGAATTTTATGGTTTTATTGGTTAAAGATATTTTTAATTTAATACATTATTAGAAATTCATTTTATTTCATATATTTCACTATATTTTTTGATTAAATAATCAGTATAGTATTCAGTATCAAAATTTTCGCCTAAGGCATTGTAAAGCAGCTTATTAGGAGTGTGTAGCTTTCCATATTTCCAGATGTTTTCACGATTCCAGTTGTTTATAGATGCAAAATCCTTATTCTCTATACATTGATCAGTGTTTACAGTTTCATTCATTTTTCTCAATAGGTGAGCCCCGTAGGCTGACCCAAGAGCATAAGAGGGGAAATATCCTATAGCTCCGCCTGCCCAGTGACTGTCCTGCAGCACACCCTTTGTGTCATCAGGTACATCTACTCCCAGATATTCCTTATATAGTCTGTTCCATTCTTCAGGTAAATCGTGAACCTTTAATGTGCCGTTCATTATAGCCTTTTCAAGCTCATATCTTATCATGACATGCAGACAATATGTCACTTCGTCAGCCTCCGTACGAATTAAAGAAGGTTCTACCTTGTTTATTGCTCTGTAAACTTCATAGGGAGTGTGATTTCTAAAGTTTTCAGGAAAAAGCTCTGCTAATTTAGGATAGATTAATTCTATAAATTTCAAACTTTTCCCCAATAAATTTTCATAAAAACGACTCTGGCTTTCGTGAATTCCCATAGATACGCCGCCGTCAAGTACGGTATATGAAAATTCATTGTCTGAATTCATATCATATAGAGCGTGACCGCACTCGTGAATTACGCTATAAAGTGATGATGCTACCATATCTTCGTGATAATGTGTGGTGATTCTCACATCCGCGTGAGATCCGAGCATTTCTGTGAACGGGTGCTCGGAGGTACCGAGTGCACAGTGTTTGAGGTCTATATTCATCACCTTCATTACATAATGAGCCAATTCTTCCTGTGATTTTTTATCAAAATGTCCATACAAAAAGCTGTCATCTACCTGTTTTGAATTTTTTATTTTATCTATCAGAGGAACAATCTTGCTTTTCAATGTGGAGAAAAACTTATCGCAGGAGCTTATACTTGCACCCTCTTCAAATTCATTCAACCAGTAATCATATGGATTCATAGACGGATCTAAATAATTGGCAAACCTTTTAACAGTATCATAAATTTTTTCAAGGTACGGCTCAAAGGAGGCAAAATCGTTATTTTTTTTTGCACTGTGCCACACATCTTCTGCTTTAATCACGGTTTTTTTAAATTCTATATACTCTTCCATAGGTATTTTTTGCATATTGTCAAGATTTTTTCGCATTAAAAATAAGATTCTCTTTTCTTTTTCGTTCAGTTCATTTTTATTTTCATTCAGAAAGTCAAGCAGAGCTATAGTGTCCTTGCCGGTGGTTAATTTGTACAGTTCTTCATTTAAAATGCCGGTTGTATGACTTCTATTATCTGCAGTACCCTTTGGTGCCGCCGTTACGGCATCATAGTATAGGATAGCAATCGCGTGCTCATAAGCAGATATTTTTGACTGCAGGTTGATTAGCGAGCTTTTTGCTTCTTGTATGTTCATCATTTTCCTGTTTAAATTCCTTTCATAGTTTAAAAAATATGGTATAAAATTTCTAATTAATTA
>JBGZAX010000052.1:0-2874 GCA_041844335.1 Lachnospiraceae bacterium | reverse complement strand
GATTTCTTGAACTTCACGATAGCTAAGGTTATAACGAAGATAGTAGCCCACGGCAACAATAATCATATCCTGCTGAAATTGCTTTCCTTTAAAATGATTCATCGTCATTCCTTCTGCTATCTTTTTCTATTATTCTACCTTATCTGATAGTAGATTTAAAACTTTGCAACAGAACCGTTGATTTCATAATAATACTCAAGCAGCTCACGGGAATAGGGTTCAATTCGACCGCTGGGCAAAATAAGCATACGGCTAATTCCGATTTGTTCCACAAAGGATGGGTTATGGCTAACGGCAATAATGGTTCCCTCAAACAAATTGAAGTTGCCGCCAATGATTTTCTGCGTTTCTGGGTCAAGGTGGTTGGTCGGCTCGTCCAGTATCAAAAGATTGGCTTTCTGTAATAGGATTTTGCAAAGGGCAACCCTTGCTTTTTCTCCAGGGGACAGCACAGATACTTTCTTGTTTACATCGTCATCATAAAACAGGAAGTTGCTCAGTACGGCTCTGATTTGCCACGGTGTATATCCTTCAGACTCCACATTGTCAATGACCGTTTTGTTTTCATCAAGCTGTTCGAGTTCCTGTGCATAATATGCAATATCAGTTTTCTGGTTAAAGCGAATGCATCCTTCATCTGGACTGAGAATACCCATCATCAATTTCAATAAGGTGGATTTACCGACACCGTTTTCACCCACCACAAGAAATCGTTCTCTTCCGTTAATCTGAAAGGAAAGGTTCTGATAAAGGGTGGGATACCCCGAATAGTGGAAGGTGATATTTTCCACCTCTAAGGGAACTTGTGCCCCTTCACGCTTGGGGCGAATATCCATCTTCACACGCTTGTACAGTCGATTTCTCTTTTGCAGCTCTCCACGCTTTTTATCAAGCCGCAAGGCTCGCTCTTTACCCATTCGTTTGAGGTGATGATTGGTCTGACTGGCTTGTTTTGCTTTTTGTACAAAATCGGAAAGCTCCTTTATTTCTTTTTCCTGCTGTACAATCGCCATTTCACGAATCCGCTGTTCCTCTGCATACTTTTTCTTGTAGATGTAGTAGTCTCCATCATAAACAGATATTTTATGGGTAGCTTTGTTGATGTACATAATTTTGTTGATAATCCGATTTAGAAAATCAATATCATGGCTGATAATCAGTACCGAACCCCTATAATTCTTTAAGTATTTTATAACAAAATCCTTTGTGCTGACATCTAAATGGTTGGTAGGCTCATCCAACAATAGAATTTCCGGTTTTGAATATAGTAGTCTGGCAAATGCCATTTTGGATTTTTGTCCGCCTGAAAGCTCTCTCATCGGACGATGATATAATTCTGCATCAATGCTCATTTTATCTGCAAACTCCAACAGAATTGTTTCTGCCTCATAGAAGTCGAAATACTCCAAGCGTTCTTGCAATGTTCCCATTCGGGCAAGCAGTGCTTCCTGCTCTGCATTGACTGCGGTTTCAAGCTTTTTATAGATTTCTTCCAATTCCTGCTCATACTTTTTAATCGGACGTCCCTCAAAAAGGAAATCCCAAACGGTAATATCCTCATCTTCCAAGACAATTTCCTGTGGGAGATAACCAATACGGGCATTTCCACTGGTCAGTGAACCATTATCAAGTTCAAGTTCTCCCAACAGCAGGCGGAACAAGGTGGTCTTTCCGGCTCCGTTCACGCCGACAATACCGACCTTATCCAAATCTCCGATTTGAAACTCAGCATCCTCATAAATTTCTTCCAACCCAAAGGCTAAATTCATATTTTTACCTTTCATCTTGTATCATTCCTCCATCGTCATACATACTGCAAGCCATCATTTTATGGCTTACAGTTTTCCTTGCTTGATTATCTCCTGTGCGGGGATATATTTTCTTCTCTGATATCATCATTTAAAAAATAAAAGCAGAGGTAGCAATACGTCCCATAGACGTAGCCCTCTGCTTTTTCAGACACTATGCCAATAACATAGATGAAATATAGACAGCAAAAGGCCGTAGACAAAACATTGTCTACGGCCACATATCCAATCATTGAGTTTGCTTATTGAAAGGCAACACAAATAAGGCTCTTAAATCACAAATTTCTGATTTAAATAGCCCTGCCTCTCAAATAAACATTTTATCTGATTGGGCTCCACACAATGCTCTGTCTTATATTGTTGTGTAGAGCCAAAATCAATGCAAAACTTCCCGAATAACACTGTGCTCACCCTCTCTTATTTTATATTTTAATTATAGAGAGCTTGAGTGCATATGTCAATAGCTCATCTAAGCTGCTCACTTTACAGTTTGTTTATAGACCAAGTATTGTACAACTGTAAACTGAATATGTAACGCAAAAGAGGAAACAGAGGGGTAAAATCCTCTGTTTTTCTTTTGCCCTTTTTTAATATGCAGGCAAGCCATAACCATAGACAACGCTACTGCCGATAGGATAGCTATACTCGTTTAATAGGATAGTAAGAAATGCTCATTTTTTTATCCCCAATACTAAAAAGCGAACTACAGGAATCCTTTTAAACAGCTCATAAATTAACGGTGTCAGTATCAGTTCAAGCCCTAAAGCAAGAATATAGATAAATATCATCGGTAAGTTGAGGTAACTGTAAAGCAAGTAGCATACCCACACAACAACAGGATAATGAATAATGTAAATTCCAAAGCTTGCATTTGTCATGTGGTTCTGTTGCAAAGTTTTAAATCTACTATCAAATAAGGTAGAATAATAGAAAAAGATAGCAGGAGGAATGACGATGGAGGAATGATACAAGATGAAAGGTAAAAATATGAATTTAGCCTTTGGGTTGGAAGAAATTTATGAGGATGCTGAGTTTCAAATCGGAGATTTGGATAAGGTCGGTATTG
>JBGZAX010000051.1:0-31588 GCA_041844335.1 Lachnospiraceae bacterium | reverse complement strand
TTTTTCCCTCAGTCATTGGTTTTGGTTTGTAAACTTCTTTTTTTCTGTTTGCCATAATAAAAGGCCTCCTATGATTTTAATATTTTATCATAGAAGACCTTTGTATTGTTTAATTTACAGAGATTTTTTCACAGGCTCAAAAAGTCTAACTTTTGGGGGTCACATCAATTAGATCCGCCTTTTAAATTACTGATTAATTATATTTGCGTTTTCTTGCCGCTTCGGATTTTTTCTTACGTCTTACGCTCGGCTTTTCATAATGCTCTCTTTTACGAATTTCCTGCTGAATGCCTGCCTTAGCACAGCTTCTCTTAAATCTGCGTAATGCACTGTCTAGAGTTTCATTCTCTTTAACTATTACATTTGACATAGATGCGATTTTCCCTCCCTTCGGCAGATAAGGATACATATATATCCTAACATTCTTTTTTTGACTGCACCAGATAATTATAACACATATTTGTCATTCGTCAATAGTAAATTTAAAATAATAGCTTATATAATCAGTTGCATTTGAGCCCTATGTCTGATACGATATTAGGACGTAAGAATTAATAAATCCTAACAGCTGATAAATAAAAATATTAAATTTTAAAGGAGAAACTATGTCACACGATAGATATTCAACTCCATTATCTTCCAGATATTCAAGCAGAGAAATGCAATATTTATTCTCTGAAGACAAGAAATTTTCCACTTGGCGACAGCTTTGGATAACCCTTGCAGAAAGCCAAAAAGAGCTGGGACTTGACATTAGTGACGAACAGATAGCAGAACTGAAAAGTCACATAAATGATATTAACTATGATGTTGCCGTTAAAAGAGAAAAGGAAGTGAGGCACGATGTAATGGCTCACGTTTATGCCTACGGGGTGCAGTGCCCCAAGGCTAAAGGAATTATTCATCTTGGAGCTACCTCATGCTATGTCGGTGACAATGCGGATATCATAATAATGAAAGAGGGCTTAAGCCTGATAAGAAAAAAACTTATTAATTTGGTCTCCATTTTAGCGTCCTTTGCAGACAGGTACAAGGCGCTGCCCACTTTGGGCTTTACGCATTTTCAACCGGCGCAGCCCACCACTGTGGGAAAAAGAGCTGCTCTTTGGCTACAGGATTTTGCAGGCGACTTTGAAGATATTACGGATTCAATTAAAAGCCTTAAGCTTCTTGGAAGTAAGGGCACTACAGGTACTCAGGCAAGTTTTTTAGAATTGTTTAACGGGGATTATGATAAGGTTAAGCAGCTTGATGCATTAATCGCAAAAAAGCAGGGCTTTATGGAATGTGCCAGAGTTTCCGGTCAAACCTATTCAAGAAAGGTGGACAGCAAAATTTTGCACTTGCTGTCTCAGATAGCTCAATCCGCTTCCAAGATGTCCAATGACATAAGATTACTGCAACACTTAAAGGAGGTGGAAGAACCGTTTGAAAAATCGCAAATAGGCTCATCTGCCATGGCTTACAAAAGAAATCCCATGCGTAGTGAAAGAATAGCCGCACTGTCAAGGACGGTGATTACAAATTCTTTAAATGCCGATTTCACCGCCGCTACACAATGGTTTGAACGTACACTTGATGATTCGGCAAATAAGCGACTGTCTATTGCGACCGCATTTTTGGCTGTCGACGGTATTTTGGATCTTTGTATAAATGTTACGGACGGACTTGTTGTTTATGAAAAAATGATTGAAAAACATCTCATGACGGAGCTACCGTTTATGGCTACAGAAAATATTATGATGAGAGCTGTAAAAAAGGGTGCCGACAGACAGGCAGTGCACGAAGAAATAAGAGCCTTAAGTATGGACGCAGGCAGGCTTGTAAAGCTGAACGGAGATGAAAATCATCTGCTTGAAATGTTGGCAAAAAGCGATAAATTCGATTTGAACGTTCAAGAATTAAATGAGCTTATTAATCCTAAGCTTTACATAGGCTGTGCAGCTATGCAGGTAGATGATTTCTTAAATGACTACATTTATCCTATGATAAATGAAAACTCGAAGCTGCTTGGAATAAGTGCGGAAATAAATGTTTGATAATTTCATAATAAGAAATTAAGGAGAAATTGAATGAAAAATAATAAAGTAATCTCTATTGTCGGTTCGAACTGGGGAGATGAGGGTAAGGGAAAAATAACCGATGTATTGGCAAGTAGAGCTGATATAGTTGTAAGATATCAGGGCGGTGCCAATGCGGGACACACCATTGTAAACAGCTATGGAAAGTTTGCCCTACACAGCCTGCCTTCCGGAGTTTTTTATAGTCATATCACAAACATTATAGGAAACGGTGTTGCCCTAAGCCCGTTAGACGTTGAGAAAGAATTAAACGCATTAAAGGAAAAAAATGTTCCGACACCCAATCTTGCAATATCTGACAGAGCCCATATAGTAATGAGCTATCATAAGAACCTTGATGCCTATGAAGAGGCAAGACTTAAGGGAGATGCATATGGTTCCACAAAATCGGGAATTGCACCCTTTTATTCTGATAAATACGCAAAAATCGGCTTTCAGGTAAGTGAGCTGTTTTCTGAAAAAAACGATTTAATGGAGCATATAAATAAGGTGTGCCTGCTTAAAAATATAGTTTTGGAGCATCTGTACAATGCTGAAAAATTAAAGCCCGAGGACATTTATGATGAACTTATGAACTATAAAAAGATCCTTGAGCCTTATATAAAGGACACATTTTCAATTCTTTATAACGCAAATAAAGAAAATAAGAACATATTATTTGAAGGACAATTAGGTAGCCTAAAAGACACCGACCACGGTATCTATCCTATGGTTACATCATCTTCCACACTCGCCGGCTTTGCAACTGTAGGTGCAGGCATCTCTCCTCTTGAAATGACAGATATCGTATGTGTGTGCAAGGCATATTCAAGCGCTGTCGGCGCAGGAGAATTTGTAAGCGAGCTGTTTGGCGAGGAGGGAGAAGAATTACGACAACGCGGCGGTGACGGCGGTGAATATGGAGCCACTACGGGACGCCCCAGAAGAGTAGGCTGGCTTGATACTGTTGCCGCAGGCTACGGCTGTAAGATTCAGGGAGCCAATCAGGTGGCATTTACAGTACTGGATGTTTTGGGATATTTGGATGAGCTTAAAATCTGCACAGCCTACGAAATAGACGGTAGGATAACAAAGGATTTCCCTACCACCACAACATTAAAACGTGCTAAGCCGATATATCAGATCTTTAAAGGCTGGAAGTCCGACATCAGGGGAATTAAAAAATATGAGGAGCTGCCGGCGGAATGCAAAGCATACATAGAGGCTGCCGAAAAAGAAATCGGAGTGCCGATTACAATGATTTCAAACGGCCCCAGCAGAGATGATATAATTTATAGAAATAAATGATAATCGGATAAAACCGCTCATTTATATCTGAAATCTAAAAAATTAAATCATTTGAATTTTTTATTATAAGTAAAAAGACATTCATTCTTATGCAAAATTGTGTAAAAATGAATGTCTTTTTATTTCTTAATTTAAGGTCTATGACAAAAGCTTGAACTGGGAAACCAAATCCTTTAGGATATTTGCCTGCTCGGACAGCTCCACACTTACAGCTGCACTCTCTTCACTTGTCGCAGAATTGCTTTGCACTACAGATGAAATTTGCTCCACTCCGTTACTGATTTGATGAATACTGCTTGCCTGTTCATCAGTTGCAGCGGTGATTTTTTCCACGGTTTTAGCCATTTCCTCTACCTTGCCCGCCAAATCCTCAAATGCCTGCCTTGTCTTTTGTGCGATATTTTCCCCTCTCTTAACGGCAATAATAGATGTTTCTATCAAACCAGCCGTTTCCTTCGATGCTTCTGATGATTTAGCTGCAAGATTTCTAACCTCATCAGCTACAACGGCAAAGCCCTTTCCTGCCTCTCCTGCCCTCGCAGCCTCCACCGCTGCATTAAGAGCCAGAATATTTGTCTGAAAAGCGATATCATCAATTACCTTTATGACTCTGCTGATATTATCAGAGGATTCGGAAATTTCATTCATAGAATCCGACATCTCCTGCATGTCTGCCAAGGTATCCTGTGTCACTTTTTCGGATACATTAGCCAGTTGATTTGCTATTTTGGCATTTTCTGCATTAATATTTACCTGATTTGATATATATGATAACGATGCCGACAGCTCTTCTATACTTCCCGCCTGAACACCGGCGCCCTGTGCCAACGTTTGCGAGCTCTCAGATACTTGCTTTGAGCTGCTGTCTATTTTGGCGGTAGCCTCTTTGATTTTGATAAAAGAGGCGTTCAACAGACGCACCATTTCATTAATCGTCCTATAAAGGCTGTCATGCTCTGAACGTTCTTTTATAGAAACCGAAAAATCCCCGTCTGACACCATACTCAAGGTTTTCATCTGATGTTTTATACTGTTTACTACGGAAACAAAGGCTTTATATAGTCTTCCTATTTCATCATCCTCATAATTTTCACTCTCAAACTCTATCTTGCCCGCCGCCACCGCATTTGCTATGTTAGACATACGATCTATAGGGTCTATTATGTCTTTCTTAACATAACCGAATAAAAATTTTACAACTAAAATTATTGAGACTACAGATAAAACTGAAACAAATATCAAAGATGCAATAAGCTGACGATGCGTCCTTTTCATAATATTGTCTACAAATTCAGAATTTTCAAGATAATAGCCCTTATCTATATCCATCAGAAGAACGTATGCATTGGAACCGTATCTTTGTACCGGAAAATAGCAGTATAAGCTTGCATTGTCTTTGTCTACAAGCTTAGCCTCACTGCCTTGGTACACTGATTTTATTGTGTCGTCATTAAATGTATCTCCTTTTTTAGAAAGCACATCTTTATCCTGCTTAGTCACCGACAGTAAGGTCAAACCGTCCTCCTGAAATAGGTAGATGGCATTTATCATACCTTTTTCATTAAGGATACTTTTCACACGCTCCTCCACATCGGATGCATTCAGAGCGGACTGAGATATACCGTTTATATTACCCTCACTGTCATATGTAGGAATAGCTGTGAATTTATAAATATCTCCGGTTTCTACCATTATCTTTATGTTGCTCGGCAGGTTTTCCGCTTTCCCGGTGACCAGATCTCGATAGCCGTCCCATACGGAGAAAAGATTAAAGCCAGCGGCTTCCTTTACGGTTGAGAGAGTGGTATCTCCATTTGTATCGAACAGATACATATCCGACATTCCAGTTTTTTCGCTTATTTCCCTCATTTGATCAATATTCATCTCTTCAACAAGCGTAGCTGTTCGTAATACCGATGCGGCATTGTACATGGCTTTGTCTATTTCGTCTTCCAATGAATTCAAAAATAAGGCACTTTCCCTGGCTAAATTGACGGCATCCTCTTCCATATCCTTTTTGTTGTTCAACGATACAGTCTCACTGGCCTGCTTTGTTACATGCAGATTGATTAAACTTATCACCGCAAAGAAAATTAATATAATAACAAATTCTACAAAAACCAGTTTTCTTATTTTTTTCTTTAGCTTGTCATGAAGTTTCATCTCTTCCTCCATAATCCTATAACTTAAATATCATAATAATACTTTTATTGATAAGGTGAAACCACTATATCCTTTTCTTCTGAAGAATATCTGTAACAAACAGCGCTGCCTGACGGCAAATTCTTTTGAGCATGACCTATAAAAAGCTTGGTAGGCTCATATAGCACTCCAGATTTAAGCCAGCAATTATCATAATGAGTCCTTGTAGCTATAATCTCCGCAAGCTCTACGGTTCCTTCCTGAACTTTTTTTGCATAGGCTATCTCCTGTTCTTTAAGCTGGTCATACAAAGGTTTTTTATCTTCCGGAATTTCAGGTAAGCTCTCTAAAAATGCCACATTTTTTGAAATTCTGTCATATAACTGCTTTGCAATTTCTAAATCCTGCTCCACAGTTTCCTGTTTGTTACTGGCATTATGAGACTTTCCTAAGCTGATAATTGTAAGCTTACCGCTTTTACTGCCGATAATATTGGCAGCAACGCCCTCTCTTGCATTTATGTTTCCGCCTATTATAGCGCCCTTGCCGCGAAGACAATCAATTATCGTGTCGGAATACACATCACTTTGAATAATACTTTCCGTGTAAATACCGCCATTACTCTTCACAAGACAGTTTTCGAGAAACAGGGATTTTACTACTCCGCCGGCTGTAAGCTCCGCAACTCCGTTTCCGCTAACGCCGCTCTTTAATGAAATATCTCCTCCTGCCTTAAGTACAGCTCCCTCAACCACTCCAAAAACCTTGATGCTGCCAGTAACATCAACAATATAGCCTGATTGAACGTCGCCCTTTATCTCCACATCTCCGTTAAATACGATGTTTCCTGTAGAAGAGTCAACATTTCCATTAATAAACATTTTTTGCTTAACCACAAAATTTCCGTGTTCAAAAGCAATGTATCCGTCGGTGGTTGCCAACAATTGAAGTCCGTCCTCTGAAAGAGCTGTGCCCTCTCCCTTAGGAATATTGGGCTCTTTTCCATTATATGCCTTTAGGATTTTCCCCTTTACTGTGACTCCGTCTTCACCCTTTACTGCCTTGGTTACATTACAAATCACATCATCTTTTTTAATGGGGCTGAATGTTCCGAGATTTTTATAATCAACCTGTCCCTTATCATTCTCTTTAAATTTAGGAGCAGAATCTCTGTCATAAAGATCCTCCACACTGCCGTCCACTCCGTCTATAGGCTTTGTTCCCTTGGCTATGCGAATAAACTTGAAATAAATTGGGTTTTCCACCAAAGAATCATATTTTTCCTGATCAATATTCGTATTAATCTTGGCATCCTCAAAGGTCTTCTTAAGCAAATCCTTATTAAACTCCTGACCCTGTGCAACACTTGGAGTCAGAAAGCAATATGCAACCATGTCATCGCCTGTAGTAAAGCATTGCACCATTGCGTCGTAACTGTTAAAGGGATTTGTCAGATTTTCTTCGGCTTTTTTAATAGCCGCCTCTACATCCTCTTCTTTTTCTTCCGCCTGTTTTCTGGCATTGGCAAGTATCCCCTCCCTGTAGTTCTCAAAAGCGGCATTTTTCTCATCCGCATGTCCTTTATAGATCTTATTCAGATTATTAATACAGGTATACAAAAAGCTTTTTTTATCAAGCACGGACATAAAAACGCCGCTCTTGTTAGTTTCCTCAAGCATTCTGTCAAGAAATAAAACCGTGGATACCTTTTCCTCTTTCTTATCCTCCATATAGCTGCAATAAAGCTTATAGATTGGAGAATTTGCCATAGTTTCAGTCATATTGGAATAAGCAAGTGAAATGCTTTCTTCTCTTGCCTTTTCCTCGTTCTGTTCATCAAGCTTCTTTTGCTCCTCCGCTGATAATTTTTTCTCCTGCTCTACTTCTTTTTTTACGGTATCTTTCTTTTTTAATAAATTAGAAATAAACCCCATATTATTGACCTCCCATTAATTAATCTTTAGTTTTATCTCTTTTTGCCACACCTTTGCCCTCTTCATAGTTTACTATCCTGAATTCATCTTTTTTCGATGAAAAATAACACCTGCTGTTAAAGTATGGCATTCTGATTATAGTATTATGAGTTCCGATAGTTAAATTAATAGGCGGAAAGCTCTCCTTTGCCCTAAAGAAACACTCACTTATATCAAATCCGTTGGTTACAATTTCGTTAAGCTTTTTTTGCTTAATTCTTATCTGGTTCGCATAAAGTCCCGCCTTACTCTTCAGTGCGGAATATTTCTCCTTTTTATCAGGAGTAACGGCATTATTACCTCTTTCAAAGAACAGAAGATCCTTCTTTACATTCTTCAGTTCCTTTTCCAAATCGTCCAATTCCTTTGACAGATTTGCCTTTTCTTCGGCTATGTTATAGTTAGTGCCAAGCTTAATGGTACACGTCCTGCCTGATTGATTTCCGATGACCTTTGCCTGAACATAGTTTCTTGCTATAAGAGTGCTGCCTAAAATAATTCCCTTTCCTCTGTCAACGCTCACACAATCATCGGTATGAATTGATGAATTTATTATGCTTTCGGAATAAATTCCGTTCTTCGCTTTCACCGTACAGCTCTCTAAAAATAATGATTTTATCTCACTTCCTGAAGTTAAAACAGCCTTTTCATTGCCCTTTACACCGCCGGTAATTGAAATTCCTCCTCCCGCTGTAAGACTGCTGTTTTCTACAGTTCCCTGTACTCTTAAGTTTCCGTCAGCCTTAACGGAATAGCCCTCAAGAATATCTCCCTCTATTATTATATCTCCCTTAAATTCAATGTTTCCGGTATGCGGATCAACATTCCCTTTAATATATAAAAGCTGCCTTACGTAAAACATGCCGTCGTGATAATTCACACAGCCATCACAGCTTGCTACAAGATGAAGTTCATCATCTGTAAGATTGGTGTTTTCTCCCATCGGAATAATAGGCATTTCGCCATCTTTACAAGAAATTTCCTCTCCATAAACGTTATAACCCGTCTTGCCTAAGGTGGGTAAAACAATGTCGCAAATTATAGAGCCTTTTGTAATATTTTTAACATTTCCAAGATTTTTAAAGTCCGTATTGCCGAATTCGTCCTCTTTTAAAACTATTTTTATCTTCCTCGGATAATGTTCAATTACCTCTCCATCCTTTCCGTCAACCTTATCTATTCCTCTTGCAACCACAAACATTTGAAAATAAAGCTTTTTTGCTGTAATTTTTTTAATCAGCTTCGTATCTATACCGAATTTTATTCCCTGTCTTTCCAGTTCCTCAAGTACTCTTTCGTAAGTGGGGGAAAAGCCTTTCTTCCTTTTTGGAAGTAAGACTACATATGCACGCAGCTGATCCTCTGATACAAAAAGCCAAATGGAACTGTTTTTATTTGAAGACTCCTCCGTCTTATCGTCCGATTCGTCATCTTGAGTTTTTTCCTCTGTATCATTTTTATCGGTATTTTCAGGATCATCTCCGTGCTCAGACAGTTCATCATCTTTAAGCTCCGACGCAAACTCGTTAAGTCCGAGCTGTTCCCTCAGTTCTTTTGCTATACTCGGAGCCCCGTCTATAAAATCAATCAAATCATTCGCATACTCTATTCCAAGCTTGTTCGGAGATTTTTTAAGCTCCGGTTCGTGAGATACCTCTTCTACAAAGTTGTTTATAAAGGAATAGATGTCAAGACAGCTTTCATTCTCATTACCTGCTTTTTTTGCAAACCATTCCTTATACATCATATACAATGAAGAGCTTTCAAAACTGTACTCAAAAACCAGATCCTTAAGCTCATTATTGTCAAATTCGTTATCCGATTTTATCTCTGGTATACTCTCATCATTTTTACCGGCGGCAACAGCTGTTACAGGCAAACCTGCGCGGGATTGCTCGGCTTTTTTTAAAGCATCTTCCTCTTTTGATTTATTTTTTTTCTTAAAAAACGAAAATATCATATTTTCTCCTTTATTTTACGACCGACAAAATTTAAACTAATTACAAAAATAAAATGTACTTATTGATTAGTTTAGCATATTTATAGCTTTCATTCAAGAATATATTTTGAATACTTTTCATAAATTCACAAAAAAGACAATAAAAATCTATCCAAATTTTAACTCAAACAGACAATATAGTTAAATAAGCGAATATTTACAACTCAATTTAATTGGTATATAATATGAATACTCAGTGAATACGAACAAAACAGGTATGTGCTTACAAGGAGGATTTTATGAAACAATATACTGTAGACGCCTTTACAGACAAGATTTTTAGCGGAAATCCCGCTGCTGTCTGTGTGCTTGACAAATGGTTAGACGAGAAAACCATGATGAATTTGGCTATGGAAAACAATTTATCGGAAACCGCCTTTGTCGTAAAAACAGATAGAGGAAGATATCATCTGCGTTGGTTTACACCGACAAAAGAAATAGATCTTTGTGGGCATGCCACTCTTGCCACATCATTTATACTGTTTAATTTTTATGAAAAGGACGCGGATAAAATTATATACGATACTCTAAGCGGAGAGCTCATAGTTACAAGAAAGGGTGATATGTTTGAAGTTGATTTCCCGGTTTATCAGATGAAAAAAGTTCCCGTAACTGATGAAATGGAGGCTGCCATAGGCACCAGACCGATAGAGGCATATATGGCACGGGATCTTGTGTGTGTGTTAAGCAACGAGGAGGAGGTATTAAAATACGATCCAGACCCGATAAAAACTGCAAAACTTGACGGTTTACTACTGCATACAACAGCTAAGGGAACCGAAACTGATACCGTAATGAGGAGCTTTGCCCCTAAACTTGCCGTAACGGAGGATCCCGTGTGCGGTTCAGGACATTGTCATACTATGGTTATTTGGGCTGAAAAACTCAATAAAAATGAAATGATATCATTCCAAGCATCAAAACGCGGCGGTATCGTGCACTGCACATTAAAGGGTGACAGGATATATCTTGCAGGAAAGGCTGCACTTTTTGCAGAGTCTGAAATTCATATTTAGTACAATATATCAAATACGTCGGTTATCTACAGCCGATACAGTCTATAAAAAACTTGCATGAGTAAAAAAGATTTTAAACGGTTTATAATGCCCGAAAAATTCAAGCATTATAAACCGTCAATTTAGTCCGCTAAAGAAGCAATCATCTTTATCCAGCCATACTTCTAAGAGCTTTAAATTCCTTTGCAAGCATAAATACAATTATTAATGTCAATAAAGTATCTATTGCAAATGAACCGTAATAAATCGATCCTATCCCAAAAATTGTAGGTAATATGATCATAAGCGGAATATACAAAAATACCTGCCTGCCGATTCCGATCATCATAGCGGGTTTCGGCTTCTTGATGGCGGGAAAGAATGTCATTGCGGTCAGTACCAGACAAAGCATCGGAAGTATCAAAATGATAATCCTGAAATAGTTTAAATTCGTTATGCTGAATTCCCCTGTAGGAAGCATTAAATGAAGCACAAATTTCGGTGCTATGATTGATGTAAGCCACATCGGGAGTATGAGTACAAATGCAACGGCTGAAAATATCTTGTAAAACCCTATTACCCTATCCATTTTTTTCGCCCCGTAATTGATCCCGACAGCAGGCTGTAAGGCTCTCATAAGACCGTAAATCGGCGTCATTAAAAGGTTTAAAATTCTAAATACCATTCCATAAAAGGACACATCTGATGTAGTCCCAAATGTATTTAAAGTCTTTAAAATAATCATACCCTGAATAACTGTCATGACCGTCATAATAAACGACGGCATTCCGATATTTATGATTTCTTTGATAATATCTTTATCAAAATAAATCTTCATTTCATCGGTTTCAAAGCTTGCTTTTTTTCCTTTGCAGTAAATAAAAAATAACAAACAGTAAACAAGCATAGCTAAATTGGTTCCCCAAGCCGCACCTTTGACCCCCATATTTAAAACAGCCATAAAAAAATAGTTAAATACAATGTTAACAATCATTCCTATACCCATCATAACAGCTGCAGTTTTCATCTTCCCTTCAGCTCTGATGATCATGTTATAGGCAAGCCCGCCTATCCAAAACACAGCACCTAAAAGAGTTACACTATAGTATTCTCTTGCGTAGATTAAGTTATCTCCACTTGCACCAATTAAATTAAGCAGAGGATTCATAAGCAGGAATCCGAATAACATTGTGCATATACTCAAAATCATAATCAAAGTATTTGAGTTCCCTAATATTCTTTTTTGTATTTCCTTATTGTTTTCCCCTATCAAGATACTGAGATAAGACCCTGCCCCCACTCCGGCTAAGGAACCCAGCCCAAGAGCAATCTGTGTTAAGGGATAGACGATAGAAACTCCTGCAAGTGCTTCCTCTCCGACAAGCCTTCCCACAAACACCGCATCAAGAACGGTATTCAGTCCGTACAAAAACATAGCTACAACCGCAGGAAGAGAAAGCTTAAGGCAGGTACTCAGCATTTTATCATTAAGTATCATTGTTTTTTCTTTTGTTGCTTCCATATTTGCTAATCATCACTCCTATCTTTAATATAAGTAAATTCATCCATCTAAAGTCCGTTTTCTCTATTTCCCGTGCTATGACACGGATTTTGCAATCATATCCTGATACATTTCAGATATTTCTCTAAGTTCACTGTCAGTACCCAGTGATTCAATCTTGCCTTTATTTAATAAAACAATTTTGTCGGCATTTCTTATTGTTCTCATTCTGTGGGCAATTACAATAACTGTTTTATCCTTAATCAGCTCGGATAAAGCTTCCTGAATAAGACTTTCATTTTCAACATCAAGAGATGCCGTAGCCTCATCCATCAAGATAATCGGTGCATCTTTTAAAATCGCTCTTGCAATGGATAACCTCTGTCTTTCTCCGCCAGAAAGTCTTTCTCCGTTTTCTCCTATGACCGTATCTATTCCTTCCGGCATTTTTTTAATAAACTCGTCGCATCTTGCAATTTTGGCGGCACGCATGATTTCTTCATCGCTTGCACCTTTTTTACCTATTTTAATATTGTCTTTGATACTTGCGTTAAATAAAACAACATCCTGAAAAACGATGGAAAAATTCTTTAAAAGAGTTTCAGGATCAACCTTTCCGATATCTTCTCCACCTAAAAGGATTTGTCCCTTATCTATATCCCAAAATCTTGCCGCAAGCTTCGTAAGAGTGGTCTTTCCACTACCAGAAGGTCCGATCAGGGCTGTTACTTCTCCCTGTTTTGCTGTAAAGCTCACCCCGTTAATAACCGAATAGTCATCGTAACCGAAGTGAACATCCTTAAACTCGATGTCGTAGTTTTTTATATTCATATCGGATTTTCCTTCTTGAATCGGCATTGTTTTGATTTCTTTCATTCTTGTAACAACGCCGTCAAGAAGAGTAATCATCGCCATAAACGACAAGATGCTTTCAATCGGCAAATATATGCTTGCGGTCAGCAGTAGAAAAGCAATATAAACAAGTACATTAATCTCTCCTGCAATTAACATATTCACTCCGACAATCGCTACAGTCACAATTCCAAGTTTTAATAGAATTCCTGCAAATGCAATGGATACACCCGATACAAATTCCGTCTCCAGCTTTACTTTGGTTGCTTGGTTCAGTTTATCAAAGAAACCTGTTGTTATTTTTTCCTCCAGGTTATATGACTTTATCTCTTCAATCTGTTCGATTTTTTCTTGCAAATCATCAAAAACGGCTCTACTTGCTTTCACCCATTTATCTATGGTTTTTCTTTGTTTTTTCTTGGACAAGGAAAAAATAAGCACTGATACCGGGATTACCCAAAGTGCGGCAATGCCCAATTTCCAGTTATAGCTTAAAATCATAAGGGATATGATTGCTGTAGAAATAGTTGTCGAATAAATATGCGGCACCGCATGAGAAAAGATTTCTTCATACAGTGTGATATCTCCCATCATAGTTGTGGCAAGGTCTGTTAAATCCCTTTTTCCGAAATAGGAAAGAGGAAGCTTTTTCATTCTGTTTGCAATATCTATTCTTGAGTTTGCCGTTTCTTCATATACATTATTGTAAAGCCTCACATAATCCCATCTTGCAACAATGTACATAACAATAAACATGACTATAATAAGCCCTATATAAAAAAGATCAGGCAGGCTTAAAGAACCCTCTATCCCTTCCGAAACCCCTAAATATTGAAAAAGGAACATAAAAGCTATTATCGGCGGGAACATTTTTGTTAGATTTAATATGGTATGAGAGAAGATGGACTTTTTAAGATTCTTTGCTCCTATTTCTGTCATAGCATATCTTTTTATAAAGTATTTATCCATTATGACCTCCTATTCTCCAGTTAACAGCCTTCTGATATTCATCCCAAAGCTTTTTGTATATCTCTCCTTTAGCAAGTAATTCTTCATGTCTTCCTTCTTCTATTACCCTACCTTTGTCTATCACAAGAATTTTATCGGCATTTACAACAGTTGACAGTCTATGTGCTATCATAAGAGTTGTCTTATTTTTAGAAAGCTTTTTAAATGAGCTTTGAATAATATGCTCGTTTTCAGGATCCGCAAAAGCAGTGGCTTCGTCCAGTATTAAGAGATCCGCGTCTTTTAAAAATGCTCTTGCAATAGCAAGTCTTTGCACTTCTCCTCCTGAAAAATAAGTTCCTTTTGTTCCGTAAACCGTGTCAAGCCCTGCTTCAAGCTTGTCCACGATTTCCTTTGAGCCGGAATTTATAAGAGCGTTTTTTATCTCATCATCCGCAGCATCTTCCCTGCCTAAAAGCAAATTGTCTCTAAGACTCATTTTAAACAGATTCGAGCCCTGAAACACAAAGGCGATCTTTTTCATCAATGCTTTACTGCCATATTCTTTGATATTCGTTCCTCCAATCAAAATCTGTCCGCTGTCAGCATCATAAAACCTTGCCGCAAGTCTTGCTATGGTACTTTTTCCTCCGCCTGACGGTCCGACAAGTGCCACCGTTTCTCCCTTGTTTACAGTAAATGAAATGTTATCAAGCACCTTTTCATCCTTGTATGAAAAGGATACGTTTTGAAACTCCAGACCTTCTGTGAAATCTGATTTTTCACCATAAGACAGCTCTTCATAATCCAATATATTATCAATATTATCCAAAGCGACGGTTGCAAAAAAGCTGAACTGTGTGATCGTCGTTGTTCTCATAACAAATACACCGAATGCCGGACCAAGCAACAGATAAATAATAGAGTTCCCAAGTACCATGCGGATATCTTCTCCTCTGCCTATCAAAAGTATAGCCACAGGTACAAGGAAAAATGCCGTAGAAGTTGCAATAGCTTCATACAAAGACATCTTGTTTCTATACATAATTGTAAGCTTCATTACTATTTCCTTCAGATGTATAATTAAAGAATGGAGGCGTTTAAAGCTTTCAATACTATGTGCAAAGGTCTTTACAACGGGGATTCCTCTGACATATTCGACTGTTTCGGCTGACAGATTTGCAAGATCTCCAAAATATTTGTTTCTCTCCTTTTTCATTTCCTCAGTCATCATGGTTCCCATAAGTCCCATTGATATAATAAGGGGAATGAGACTGGTAACTCCAAGTCTCCAATCAAAGTATAAAAACAGTCCCAAAAGAATAATCGGAGAAATCACGGACATCGCCATATCGGGAAGCTGATGTGCTAAAAAGCTGTGGGTTTGAGAAGCCCCGTCTACTATCACATTTCTGATTTTACCGCTTTCTCTATTTAAAAAATATCCCAAAGGCTTTTTCATCAATTTTTCTACATTCACTTTTACAATATTGTCTTCCACCTCAAAAGCAAAAATATGAGATACTATAAGTGCCATCGTATAAAGCAAAAGACCGGCAACCGCAAATACTCCGGCTAAAATAGCATAATGCTTTATCATTGTGACATCAATATCATGATTGTTAAGTATCACACTTTTCACTATTTTATGTATATATACCATAGGCATAAGCACCGTAATCCCGGAAATTCCGGATAGAATCATAGCTAAATAAAGCATATATCCTTTGCGTCCGGCGTACGGCATTAGTCTTTTTAATACCGGTGGATTCTTTTTTTGTTTTTCTTTCAAGATAACAATCTCCTTCCTTTTCTTTTTACTAAGTTTTTTTCATATGCGAAAGGACTTCAAATATTTATATACCTTTCAGCTTGAAAAAGAGAATCTTAGGACCCATCTCTAAAAACCTGAGCTTGACTTTTATCACTTGTAATTGTATCATTTCAAAAATTATGTTACAATATATATAAATAAAATATGTCCAATAAGGATAAAATCCGATCGGGATAAAAAGGAGACTAAAATGAGTGATTTTTGTGAATTTGTGAAGAACTATATGCAGCTGTACGAATGTGATAAAATATTCAAATACTGTAAAATAGGTCAGCATTTCTGCATGAATAGAGATGATGTGGAGGGAGTTTATTGGTTTTATGAAACAGAGGATTTTATAGTTAGTATCCATGATTTTTTTGTTAAAAAGGAAATGATGCAAAGCACATTTCCGGACATGGAAGACTTTATGCTTTTTTCTTCCTCTTACATCATTTCTGCTAACGGAGAAAGTTTCAACCCTTACAAAACCCTAACTTCAAATGTCCTATATATTATTGATTTAAAAAATCTGAAGGATTATCGTCTTTTACTTCATGCGGGATCACCATATCTCAGTGTTGAAATCAATTTCAAAAAAGTAATGATTGAGAAATATATGAGCTCTCTTAGGAATACAAACAGAGTCTGCTACTCAGATATATTTTTTAACACAAAATCAACTATTACAAAATCATTAGAACCGTTAGCAAAAGATATATTAAACTGCAAAATGGAATCTCCCGCGGCAGAAATATTTTTCGAGGCGAAAGCAAAGGAATGGTTAAGTCTGACAATAGATGCCTTTTTAAGCAGAAAAAATGCACTTTTGTCAGAGGATGATGATAAAGCTATTGAAAATGTTGCAAAATATCTTGATGATCATTATGCGATCAATGTTCCTCAAGAAACATTGGGAAAGATTGCTATGATGAGTGGTACTAAATTGAAAAAACTGTTTAAACAAAAATATCAAATGAGTATTACTGAATATTCGCAAAGAAAACGAATGAATATCGCTGAACTCTTACTTTTAAATTCCAACCTTAAAATCAAAGATATTGCTGAATCCGTCGGATACTCATCCCATTCTAAATTCAGCACTTGTTACAAGAAGTATAAAGGAGTTTACCCTAAGGATATTAAAAAACATTCCTCCAAAAAGTCGCTCTCTGCCGATTGCATTTGTAATAAATCAATTTAAATCTACCGTGAGTTCTCTTTTTAAGCTCTTCGTGTGCCACTTAACACCTGCATCAAATTCAGGTGCAAAATCCATTTCAGTTTTTATTATTTCGCCTATATTTTCAGAATTCTTTTACTTCAAAATATTCAAGAATTTTAAGACAATCGTAATTAAACTCGCTTATATTCACAAACTCAGCATTTTTTTGTGATTTAAACCATGTAAGCTGACGTTTTGCAAAATGCCTTGAATTCTTTTTTATAGTATCAATAGCCGAGCTTAAACCGATATTCCCGTCTAAGTATTCAATTATCTCCTTATACCCGATAGAATTTCTTAAAATCCTTGCATCAGGATACCCTTTATAAAGATCATTCACCTCATCTACAAGCCCCTCATCTATCATCTTATCCACTCTTTTGTTAATCCTGTTGTAAAGACTCTCTCTGTTATCAGTTAAAACAAACAGCCTATGATTATAAAAATCGCCTTTTTCTTTTTGTTCGTTATTATGCTCCGATATTTTAATTCCTGTGGTTTTGTAAAATTCAAGCGCTCTAATTAGCCTTTTTATATTGTTCTTATCTATAATCTCAGCACTTATCGGATCTATTTTTTCAAGCATCTGATGTAAAATAAAGTTTCCGTTCTCCTTAAGAGAAATTTCGTAAAGCTCTTTTCTATATTTATTATCCACGGCAAGGAGCGAAAACTCCACATTTCTTACAACAGCCTGTATGTAAAAACCGGTACCTCCGACCAGTATAGGAGTTTTGCCACTTTTAAGTACCTCATCTATGCTGCTCCTTGCCATATCTCTAAAGCCTACCACATCAAAATCAGTATTCGGCTCTATCACATCTATCATATGATGCTTGATTCCCTGCATTTCCTCTTTTTTTATCTTTGCGGAGCCTATATTAAGACCTTTATAGACCTGCACACTGTCCGCTGAAATTATCTCGCCGTTAAATTTTTTTGCCAATTCTATTGAAAGATGAGTTTTTCCAACCCCGGTGGGTCCTGCAATCACTATTAACATCAAACTATCCTCTTAAATTTCTTTTCCAATTCATATCTGCTCATAGTTATCATAGTAGGACGTCCGTGCGGGCAATTAAACGGAGCATCAAGCTCTAAAAGCTCCTTTATTAAATTTTCAGCCTCAAAATTTGACAAAGTATGCCCACCCTTAATAGACGCTTTACAAGCCGCATTTGCTATCCTATCCTTTATATTTTCGATGTTTTTTATGTCATAAATATCACTTAGGTTGTCCAATAATTCTATAAAAAGAACTTCTATATCCATTTTAAAAAATGAGAACGGCACCGCTCTTATGATATAAGAATCCATCCCGAACTCTTCTATTTCAAAACCGACATTCGAAAACACATCTATAAATCTCGTTATAATCTGCATTTCATTACGGCTTAAATTCAACACAACCGGCATTAAAAGCTGCTGAGATACTATATCTCTCTCATTTAAATTTTTAATAAATCTCTCAAAATTGATTTTTTCGTGAGCTGCGTGCTGATCAATAATGTACATCTTATCACCTATTTGAGCAATGATATAGGTGTTAAAAAGCTGTCCTATGACCCTTATTTCGCCGTGACTGTCAATATTGTTTTCATCTAAAATATTTATCTGCTCAAAACTGTCTGTTTTTCGTGACAAATCCGGCTCTACAACACTTTCATTAAGTACAAGATCGTCAGAACCCTCATCTTTACGGATATCGCCGATACTCTCATTTAAGCTCCTTGATATAATGTCCAACCCCCTGTTATCGACAACACTCCCCGGGTTGGCAGCTGATGTATGAGGGATCGTTTTTTTATTTTCTGCATTCTTTATTACAAATCTGCTTTTATTAAAAACACTGTTGTCAATACTACCGGATCTTTCATGGCTTTCAGACAAGGTGTTATTTTCAAGGCTCACCTCCACCACGTCGTCAGCTGTCAGAGCATTCAATCGGTTTCTTACCGCATGATAAATTTGCCGATAGACCTCGCTTGAATTTTCAAAGCTTACTTCCATTTTTGAGGGATGAATATTTACATCAACACAAGAGGGTTCAAGGCTCAAATTCAATACAAAAAACGGGAACTGGTGCTGCATTAGAAATGAGGTGTAGCCCTCCGCCACCGCTTTCATTAAAAGATAGCTTTTAATATATCTTCCGTTTATAAAAAAGCTTTGCCTATTCCTGTTTCCACGTGCAATTTTGGGAGTTCCTATATAGCCGTTTAATCTTCCCAAACCCAAATTTTCATCTATTTCAAGCAAGTTGTCATAAACATCCTTTTTATAGATATCAAAAATTACGTCCTTCAGAGAATTTGATCCTATTGTATTTATCACTTCCTTGCCGTTGTTTATGAGCCTAAAAGAGATGTCCGGACGAAGCAGCGCCAATCTCTCCACTATATCTACAACGCTGTTCGCCTCTGTGGTGTCACTTTTTAAAAATTTAAGTCTCACGGGAGTGTTATAAAAAAGATCGAATACCTCAATAGTAGTGCCATAATTTGATGCGGCACTTTCCTTTTTTATCACCTCTCCTGCATCAACTGTGATATCGAAACCGACATCATCATACAAGCTCCTTGATACAAGTCTTACCCTCGAAACTGCGGATATACTTGACAATGCCTCCCCTCGAAATCCCAAGGTATTAAAGGAATATAGATCCTCTATAACTCTTATCTTACTGGTAGCATGCCGTTTAAAAATCAAATCTATGTCATCTTCCATGATCCCGCTACCGTTATCGGTAACTCTTATATAGCTCTTCCCGCCTCTTTTTATCTCTATTTCGACCTTTTTTGATCCGGCATCTATTGAGTTTTCAAGCAGCTCCTTTACAATTGATACGGGGCGCTCTACCACCTCTCCTGCCGCTATTTTATCTATAGTACTCCTGTCGAGCAGCTTAATGTTTCCCATAATTCATCATTCCTTAAGTTCTTTTCTCAAATTAAAAAGAGTGTTCATCGCATCGATAGGTGTCATATTATCAAGATTAAGACTCTGCAGCTTGGATATTATATCTGCCTGTTTTTTCGACATTTCAAAAATATTCAGCTGACTGTCACTCTCCCTTATCTCATCATCAACATTAATATGCTTTATCTTATCCATCAAATCATTTTCTCCTAACTCAAGTAACAGTTCATTTGCCCTGTCTATAACGTCCTTAGGCACACCGGCAAGCCCTGCCACCTGTATTCCGTAGCTTTTGTTGGCTCCGCCCCTTATTATCTTTCTCAGAAAAACTATATCATCTCCGTCTTCTTTTACCGAAACGCTATAGTTCCTTACCCCGTCAAGCTTTCCCTCGAGCCTTGATAGCTCGTGATAATGTGTGGCAAATAGGGTTTTAGCCCCTATTTTTTCTCTGTTCGATATATATTCTATTACCGACCAAGCTATGCTGAGCCCATCAATGGTTCCGGTTCCCCTGCCTATTTCATCCAATATAAGAAGACTGTTCTTAGTGGCATTTTTCAATATATGAGCAACCTCGGTCATCTCCACCATAAAGGTACTTTTTCCGGATACCAAATCATCAGATGCTCCGACACGGGTAAAAATCCTGTCAGTAAGTGAAATATCACCACTTTCAACCGGAACGAAGCTTCCTATATGAGCCATCAGAACAATTAGGGCTACCTGCCTCATGTATGTAGATTTACCCGCCATATTGGGTCCAGTTATAATAGAAATCATATTTTCATCGGTATCAAGAACGGTATCGTTGGCTATAAAAGAATTCCCGGACAGCATACCCTCAACGACCGGATGTCTGCCGTTTTTTATGAAAAGCCTACCCTCATCATTCATCTTCGGTTTCACATAATCATTTGCGATCGACACAAATGCAAGAGAAGAATATGCGTCTAAAAGGCTTAAAATGTGTGTGGTATTTCTGAGCCTTTCCGCAAACTCTGAAATCCTACGCCTTATCTCTAAAAACTTTTCATGCTCTAATGTCAAAAGCTTTTCCTGTGAACCCAATATAAGCTCACTCATCTCATTTAATTCCTCTGTGGTATATCTTTGAGCATTTGTCATAGTCTGCTTTCTGATAAAATCGTCAGGAACACTTTCCTGATATGTATTGGTGACCTCAATCAGATAACCGAATATTCTGTTGTTCTTAATTTTAAGGCTCCTAATTCCGGTCCTCTGTCTTTCCTTAGCCTCCAAATTGGAAATCCATTTCTTCCCGTCTATACATGCTGCTCTTAATTTATCTATCTCTTCATCAAAGCCCTGCCTTATTATATTTCCGTCCTCAATTAAATCATCGGCATCATCTGCTATAGAGCTGTCTATTATCTCATATGCATCCTCCAAAATGTCTATATCATTCAGCATTTCCGATAAATGCGGAGAATTTTTAAGCCTAAGAGCGTGTTCCTTTATCTTCGGGAAATATCCAAGCGAGCTTTTAAGCATAAGTAAATCCTTGGAACTTGCATTATTGTAAACAATCTTCCCCATAAGCCTGTCACAATCATATATCTTGGACAGGTCTGCCCTGATCAGGCTAAGTGCCACCCTGTTATTTATCAGCTCCTCTATTATATCCTGCCTTTTTCTTATTTTATCTATGGAATATAGCGGGTTTAAGACAAATTCTCTTAATTTTCTGCCCCCCATAGCCGTCATAGTCTTATCCAATATATAAAGCAATGAGCCCTTTTTTTGCTTCGTCGATAACGATTCAACAAGCTCAAGATTTTTCCTTGAAAACTCGTCCAAAATCATATACTCACTCTTTTTAATATTCCTTATCTCTCCAAGCCTGAAATCATCACTTTTTTGAGTATGTCTTAAATATAATACAACGGCTCCTGCACTTATTGCCGCCACGTCCAGGCTTTCAAGGTTCAGATCACTTAGAGAATCAACCTTTTGCTGTGATAATAAAGCAGCCACGGTTTCTTTCTCATCAAAATAGCTATTATCAAGTACGGATATGTTTATATCCGCCACAGCTCTGTATTTTTTATCAAATCCTGAATTAAAAATTTCATCACAAACAATAATTTCAGATGGATAATAGGCTGTTATTTCATCATACAGCTCATCTAAGCTTTCCACTTCATCAACAAAAAAATCGCCTGTTAAAATATCTGTACAGGCGATTCCAAAACAATTATTACGCCTAAAAAGGCTCATTAAATAGTTGGGCTTATCGCTTTGCAGGGTATCGGCATTTGTGTTTGTCCCTGCCGTAATAACCCTTATTACATCTCGCTTTACAAGCCCCTTTGCTAAGGAGGGATCCTCCACCTGCTCACAAATAGCCACTTTGTAGCCCCTTGATATCAGCTTATTTATGTGCATATCTGCAGAATGAAATGGTACTCCGCACATAGGAGCTCGCTCCTGCATACCGCAATCTCTTCCGGTCAATGCAATTTCAAGCTCCTTGCTTGCAAATACCGCATCATCAAAAAACATCTCGTAAAAATCGCCCAGCCTATAAAAAAGCACACAATCAGGGTACTGCTCCTTAATTTCAAAATACTGTTTCATCATAGGTGTATTAGGCTTTTCATTCATCTTTCATCAATTCTCCTAAATAATAAAATCCTTTGCTTGTCACTATTTTTAAGCTAACTATTTTCCCAATAAGGCTTTTATCTCCCCTAAAATGCACTATCATATTATTCGAAAGCCTGCCGCTCAAATAATTCGGGTCATGCGCATTAATACCCTCAACCAATGCATCTAAGATCATTCCGATAATTAAAGCGGCTCTTTTTGCAGCAACCTCTCTCACCTTCACAAGCAGCTTGTCAAACCTGTCCTTTACTATGGCGTCATCAACCTGATTTTCCATAGATGCAGCCTTTGTACCGTTTCTTTTAGAATATATAAAGGTAAATGCTCCTTCAAAACCCACTTTGTCAATAACATCTATAGTATCTGAAAAATCGCTGTCGGTTTCACCTGGAAACCCCACCATTATATCGGTGGTAATAGCAATATTCGGAACCTTCTCACGTAGCTTGTTTGCCTTTTGAATGTACAACTCTTTAGTATATTTTCTGTTCATAGCCTTAAGTATATTATTGCTGCCCGATTGTAGAGGAAGATGAAAATGAGTACATATTTTTTTTGATTTTCCCATCATTTCTATCAGCTCATCAGATAAATCGTGAGGATTTGAGGTCATAAATCTTATTCGTTCAAGCCCCTCAATTTCTTCCACCATTTTTAAAAGCTCGGTAAATGTGACGGGATTTTCCAGACTCTTACCATAGGAATTTACATTTTGACCCAGCAGCATAACCTCTATTACACCGTCAGCCACGACCTTTTTTATCTCGGCTATGATGTCCTCAGGCTTTCTGCTTTTTTCTCTGCCTCTCACATAGGGTACTATACAATAGGTGCAAAAGTTATCACATCCGAATGTAATATTGATACCGGATTTAAAAAAATATTTTCTTGACACCGGCAGATTTTCCACTATATCACTGCTGTCATCTATTATATATTCTACTCTTTTTTCCCCATTTATAAGTCTTTTATAAAGCAACTGCGGCAAACAATAGAGATTATGCGTTCCGAAAATTATATCAATAAATCCGAATTTTTCATGAATGAAATCAACCGACTTCTTATCCTGCATCATGCAGCCGCATATACCTACTATCAAATCCCTGTTCTTGGATTTCAGACTCTTCATCATTCCTAAATGCCCAAGCAGCCTTTGATCCGCATTTTCTCTGATTGTGCAGGTATTAAAAAGCACTATATCCGCATTTTTTTCGTCCGCCTCCTCAAGTCCTATCTCTTCCAATACTCCGCATAATTTTTCAGAATCTCTTGAGTTCATCTGACAACCGAACGTAACGACACTGTACCTGTATTTTTTACCGGTATCAAAGCTTTTCTCACTGATTAAAGCCTTTAATTTATCCATAAAAGCATACTGCATCTCTAACTGTGTCTTTGTTTCTTCTACCTCTTTAAGCAACAAATCTTCCCTCATAAAACTCCTTACTTATAGCTGTTTATGCTTTTATAAATCCCGCGAAGTCTTTCATACTCGTGATTTATTATTCTAATTGCCATATTTGTAGCACCCTGAGTATTGTCCGGATGATATATTTTTATTAAGGCTCTATACCTTGATTTTATCTCCGCCTCGTCCATAGCTCCATAGAAAAACAGCTTTCCGGCGTCTTCGAATGACGATGGAGATCCCTTTGCTATATTATTTCGTTCAAGCTCAAGCTTTTGACGGTCTCTTTCCAGCTTTTCCTTTTCCACCGACAGCTTAAAAAGCTCCTCTTCAAGCTTTTTAAGCTTGATTTCTATTAAAACATTACTCTGCTTTTGTCTTTCAAGCTCCATAGATCTGTTTCTCTCAAAGCGTGTCTTTTCGTCAGCCAAATCCTTTTGTTTCTTTACAAGCGCCTCTTCCCGCTTTTCTATGCCGTCCTTCAGCTTATTCATATCATCAAGGGTTTCCTCAATCCTTGAGTTTAAACTTGCCAATTCCTTTTCCTTATTGTTAAGGCTTTCATTAGCCTTATTCAAGTCATCATTTAATTTATCGAGCAGAGCTCTCAGCTCCTCCACTTCGTCAGCCTGAAGCTTAAGCTCCTCTCTCATTAAATCCTCTACCGTTTTTCGCTCAGTCACAAGGTCTATATCTTCTATTTTTATATCATTATCTGTCACGCCCACAACAAAACTCCTTACTTTATAATGCCGCCCGCCACTATATAATCATTTTGATAAAAAACAGCCGCCTGTCCTTTTGTAATAGCCCTTTGTTTTTCGTCAAAAACACATTTTATCGTATCGCTGTCAAGTTTTGTAATAGTAGCCGGAGCCCCTATATGTCCATATCTAATTAAGCCGTTTACCCTGATGCTCTCACCTATTTCAAGATCCTCTATTCCCATAAAGTTTATATTTTCTACAACCAGCTCATTAGAAAATAAGGCATCATTATCTCCGAGTATAATATCTCTTTTATTTTCCGCAATTCCCAACACAAATAATGGACTTTTATAAGAAATATTAAGTCCCTTTCTTTGACCTACTGTATACCTGTGTATTCCCTTATGCTGCCCTAAAATTTTACCGTCCGCTAAAATAAAATTGCCGTAGGTTATTTGTGAGTCTGCCCTGCTTCCTATAAAGTCCGCATAATCCCCGTTTATAAAACAAATCTCCTGACTGTCTCTTTTGTTCGCTACGGGAATACCTATATCTTCAGCTATTTTCCTGACAGCCGCCTTATTATAACCGCCCAATACAAACTTCGTTTTGGACAAAATCTCCTGGCTTAAATGATACATCACATAGCTCTGATCTTTTTTCAGCTCATCCGACCTTTGTATCGAATATCTGCCGTTCATAAGCCTTACTATTCTCGAATAATGACCCGTTGCAATGAATTGTGCTCCTGTAGCAACGGCTCGCTCATATAATATGCTCCATTTTATCTTATAATTACAATACACACAAGGGTTTGGGGTATGTCCTGATAAATATTTTTGTACAAAATCCTCAATTATACAGGTATTAAACATATCACAAACATTTACAACCACAAGCCTAATTTCTAAAAAATTACAAACAAGTTCAGCGTCGGATAATGACCTTCTGGTATTTTCATCATCAAACATGTATAAAAACACAGGAATAACATCAAAACCCTCACTCTTCAACAAATAGGCACTGACCGCGGAATCCACTCCGCCTGACATCCCCAAGACCACTTTTTCTTTCATTGACTACTCCGCAAAATTCATATCAAGACGCTCAGGCAGGGCAGCGTTATTATCGAAATTTCTAAAACAATAGGTCACTATCTCCACCGTTTCGCCTATAGTGTTCCTGTAGATATCAAGCATATCCCTTGTGGTTTCGAGACATCTGGGGTTAACCCCCTTAAATCCCATAAAACCTCTGGTTTTTTTATATCTTCTTATCAAAATGAGCAATCCGTTCGCAACCGACGTAAAAATACCCATATTATACAACAAATAATGTTTATAGTGTATCGCAGCATTTATCGACTTGTCAATAACCTTACTCGAAAATCCGTAAAACGGTGCTACCGCATCACAGGTTTCAGGTGTGCTCAACATATAAGAATAGGGATTCAATACAAGAAAATTTCTACCGTCTCTGCTCATCAAATATCTATCCATATGCGCCTCAATATCCGAGTGAGTGACATCATATTTAAAAATGGCATCTCTTATATATGTATGCACCCTGCTGTCCAGCATAAAATGGCATAAAAATCCCATATAATATGCCTTGAAATAATTATTTTTATATTTTTTATAAAGAATTCTGGCACGCTCGGTTAATTCTCTACCATATTGATAGTGCATTTTTATACCTTTTTGACAGACATTGTTTTTTATCATAAAAGGCTTATAATAAAACAATATATCGGGTCCCTGCTGCCCTATCATATAGCTGTCCCTATATGCAAGTAAAAATCGTTTGACATCCTCAGGTAAACGTCTCAATACATCTTTTCCAAAGCAATAATGCGTATATGCTGCTGCCATTCATTCTCCCTTTTTTTCATCTTTAAAATCATCAGACAAAATATCATAGTCTGATATATCAATATTCTCATTTTCTTCAAAATAATTAAGCTCTTTTTTCGCCTCAATCGAAAACTCCTCCAGCAGATGTTTTTCAGGTGTCGGCAAATCTTTTATGTTCTTAAGTCCAAAGCTTAACAAAAATTCGTTTGTCGTTCCGAATAATATAGGATGCCCCGGAGCCGTACTTCTTCCCTTTTCTTCCACTATGCCGAATTCTATAAGCTGGTTTACCGCATAGTCGCTCTTTACCCCTCTGATCCTCTCTATTTCAGCCTTTGTCACAGGCTGCTTATAGGCTATGATGGATAAAGTTTCCAAAGCAACTGAGCTTAATTTATAATTTTTTTGTTTATTTATCAATCTTGCAATAAAATCGTGATATTCTTTTCTTGAACACAGCCTTACACTGTCCTCCACATAGACTAAATCTACTCCTCTTTTGTATTCTTCATATTCGCATTTAAGCTCATCTATTATCGCCCTTGTCTTGTCAAAATCAATCTCTAAAGCTAATGCCAGACTCTTTATATCAACACTGTCGCCGACTGCAAACAAAATAGCCTCTATTGCCGTTTTATGATTTGTAGAATCAATCATTTAATCTGCCCAATCTTTTTCATAATTAATATATCACCGAAAAGCTTTTCCTGAACCACATAAAGCCTGTTTATCTTTATAAGCTCAAGCAAAGCCAGAAATGTCACAATAATACTTGATTTTGAGGATAGCTTGCCAAAAAGTTCTAAAAAGCTGATTTGTTCATCTTCAGCAAGCAGCCCTTCTAAAAAAATCTTTCTGTCCTCAACCGTTATCTCGTCCTTTTTTATCCTGTTGAAATTATACCTTATCGGATCTTTTTTATCGGATTGTCTTAATAAAATACTGTTAAAGATCTCTTCCAAATCGGTTAATGTCACCTCGTCAAGCAGCTCCAACGGGTCGGACTTCTCTATATATTTATCCAAACCGTCAGGGATGTTGCTTTTTCCATAAAACACATCTACATTTCCTTCAAATCTTTCATTCAACTCTACAGCCAGATATTTATAAAGCTTATACTCAAGCAGTTTTTCCACAAGCTCCGCTCTGGGATCGTCAATGTTATCTTCCTTTATCTCCTCAACCCTGGGCAGCAACATCCTTGCCTTTATTTCAAGGAGAGTTGATGCCATCACAATAAATTCGCTCATACTGTCCATATCTAATGAGCTATCCGTCATATATTCCATATATTGTGAGGTGATTGTAGCTATAGGTATATCGTAGATATCTATTTTATTTTTGTTAATAAGATGCAGCAACAAGTCAAGCGGTCCTGCAAAAGCATCAAGACTTACATTAAGCTCCTGCATTTTCATTCCCTTTCTATCCTGATATGAACAAGCCATTTCGGATTATTTATCCTTGGAATAGGAAAATGATCCGCAAGCCCCGGGCTTATAATAAGCTTGCTCTTATTAATTTCAAAATAGCCCCTGTCAAGCTTCGGAAACAGACACATATTAGGTGATATTAATCCTCCGACAACCGGTAATCTTACGGCGCCGCCGTGCGTATGCCCGGATAAAATAAGATCATAATCAAAGTCCATTTTTTCAGCAACATAGGGATTATGTGATAATAATACATTATACCTCATATAGTCAAGCTGTTTAAATATATTTCTGTGTTTCAGAAAAGAATAATCATATTTTTTAAACTTGACATAAGAAAATAACGGCAATCTTAAGCCGTTTATAGCAATATTGTACTCATTTAAAATCACATTGCTATTAAAAAGCACATTTATTCCAAGCCTTTTAATACTATGAATATAACTTTTATAAAGCCTCGGATTTATACTCTTTATCTTCTCCTCATGGTTTCCGTTTACAAAGTAGCAGTCATATTTTGCCACTGACTCAAAAAGTCTCAGTGTGGCAATATAGCTTGATCTGCGCCTTGATATCATATCTCCTAAGATAAACACCTTATCGGGATTTATCGCATTCACACATTCACTTAAAAAACTGTTGTCCAGTCCGTAGATCTTTCCATGCAGATCCGCTATTACCACAATATCTATATTTTTTTTTATTTTCTTTGAATATAAATTGTATTTTTTTATTTCAAAGTTCATTTTACAACTCCCTGGGGCATCTGTTCACATAACTGTCAAATCTGAATATCACATCAAAAAAGGTCTGTTCTTCACCCCTTGCGGCAATTCTCCAATCTTTATTATTATCCAAATTTTCTATATAGCTATCCGCATCGTATTCATAGTCAATTCTTGTAATAATAGCCTCGTCACAATAATCAAGCATCATTTTATAAACTGATTCTCCGCCTATTATAAAAATATCGTCGCTGTTATATTCCTTCAGCTTTTCAAACAGCTCTTCCTTACTATGTACTACTATTGCTCCTTTTACCCTGTAGTCTTTATTTCTTGACAGTATGATATTGGTCCTCAATTCAAGTGGCTGTTTTTGCGGAAAAGTTTCAAGCGTTTTTCTTCCCAACACTACCACCTTATTTAAAGTCATCTGCCTGAATCTTTTCAGATCGGATGGTATATGTACAAGCAGTTTTCCCCTGTTTCCTATTGCAAAATTCTTATCGGCTGCCGCTATCAGTTTCATAAAATCTCCTTATATTGCTATCGGTATATTTTTTATCTGCTCTCCGAATTTATAATTCTCTATTATTATATCATCAGATGTAAAATCATAGAAATGCTTTTTTTCAGGATTTAAATAGACCTTGGGAGCATCGAATTCTTCCCTTGATATCAATTCTTTTATTAAATCTACGTGTCGGTCGTAAATGTGTGCATCGGCAATCATATGTATAAGCTCTCCCGCCACCATATCACATTCACGTGCAAGCATCATCAAAAGTACGGCATATTGACACACATTCCAATTATTTGCGGTTAAGACATCGCTTGATCTTTGATTAAGTACGGCATTGAGTATCAGCCTATCCTCATTCGGCTCCTTCGTGACATTAAATGTCATAGAGTATGCACATGGATATAAATTCATAGCGTGAAGATCGGAATGAACATAAATATTTGTCATAATTCTCCTGCTGAAGGGACTGTTTTTAAGATCGTATATAACTTTGTCCACCTGATCAAACATTCCCTCCTTATACCTGTGCTTTACTCCCATCTGATAGCCATATGCAAGCCCGATTGATCCGTTCTCATCAGCCCATTCGTCCCAAATATGTCCTTTCAAATCCTTTATATTATTTGATTTTCTTTGCCAAATCCACAAGATTTCATCGGTAGCCGTCTTTATGGCTGTCTTTCTAAGTGTGATTGCCGGAAATTCCCGCCTTAAATCATAACGATTTACAACCCCGAATTTTTTAATTGTATAGGCGGCCTCACCGTCCTCCCATTTCGGTCTTACCTTTTCAAGTCTGGTATCTGTGCCGTTATCAAGTATATCCGTGCACATATTTTTGAAAACCTTATCTGCATATGACATCACTTATTCCTCTATGCTTATTGTTACTCTATCGTTATTTCTGAGCGGAGTTGTAAAGCTTGCCTCAGCCCCGTTTACAAGAGTGATAAAGCTGCCTCTTATATTTTTGAAATCAAAGCCTGTATGTATCAGCATATCACTTAAAATATATGGCTTTCCATCACTTTTTTCAGGCAACTCAAGCTCATTTCCGTTTAAAAAAAACTTAATTTTCCCCACGTTTGAATCTGTAGGCACGGTTGCAGCCGGTGTAACCGGTATTCTTTGAACCTCGATTTTTGCAAGAGGCTCTGAAGAGACATTCGCTGCGGAATTATTCACATTTGCCGTTTCAACTGCCGTTTTTGCGATATTTTCAGCACTTATCTCTTCTGCAATAAGACTTTTATCAACAGGTGCTTTAACCTCCTGTCCGCCCACTATCCCCGTTTCGATAGCGGGAGCCTTTGCAAGTGAACCCTCAATCCTTGAAGGTTCGGTTCTTATACCGATGCTTTGCAGCTCTGTTGTTTCTTTTATACTTTCTTTAACGTCAGATACTTCCTCACAGACGATTATGCAATCGGCCGTCAGATTATCCGCCCCTCTTCCGTCGATGTACATCCTTCCTTTTATGTCGTAGTATTTGGCAAGCTCTTCTAAGTTGAAAATCTTCTGCATACTGATATTACAGTTATTATAAAGCTCCATATCAAGCTCTTCGTCACTTGTAATATTTCTGCTGTCAATACAGATAAAGCTTCCTGCTAAATATTCCGTGTTATTCACATATACATTAAAGCAATCGGTCTTGAAATCTCCGATTAAATCACGCAAAAACGCTCTTGCCGCCTTACCCTGTCTTGCCGGAATAAAGTTGACATTATCGGAAACCTTTAAAACAGTCGTAGGCTTTGCCTCTTCTCCGTTTACACTTATTATGGCAGGCTCCGACAGCTCTCCGAAAAATGTCTTTTTCTGACCGTTGTAATTAACGGTAATAGACTCTCCTCTTCTGGCAAACAAGTCCCTATGACTGTAACCGTTCATCAGGAGAATATCAAATACTGAAATACTTCCGGTTCTGAATAATCGGCATTTTTTTCCGTTTAATCTTATGAAAAAGCCCTCTTTATTCGAATCGAAACTTGCGGATACCGCTATTCCGAGACAGGTGGCATAGGAGGGTATTTTTATATCATATTTTTCAGAAAATGCGGTCTTTTCAAAGTTATTTCCTCCAAGCGCCACTCTTCCCTTATCCATTCCCATAGTTTCCGCAAGAGTTTCGGCAAAACCTGATAGTTTGCTGCCGCCGCCCACCAAAAATACGGCTGAAGGCAATGTTTTGTTTATTCCGATGATAGCATCCGATATTTTTTGCGCCAAATCATTTATCGCATCCGAAATGCTGTTTTTAAGCTCATTTAGGGTCATTTCGTGATCTATATATAAGATATCCTTATAACTGATTATTTCATCATCCTTAAAATCATCCATTTTAAGCTTAATCTCTTCTGCCGTTTCAAAATCCACAAGCAGCTTTTTCATTATAGCCTCGGTGATTTCATCGCCCGCCACCGTCACCATAGTATAGCCGACTACAGAGCCGTCTCTTGAAATCGCAATATCCGATGTGCCGGCTCCGATATCCACCAAGGCAAGATTCAAAAGTCTGATACTGCTCGGAATTACCGCATTCATAGCAGCTATCGGCTCAAGGGTAAGTCCAG
>JBGZAX010000050.1:0-4163 GCA_041844335.1 Lachnospiraceae bacterium | reverse complement strand
ATTACAGATAAAAATAATTTAAGCTACTACGAAAAACAAAATATTGAACTTACTCTTAAGCTAAGGGAGCTGATGACCTGCCTACCTGATTTTGCAAGAGACTTTTTCAGAGGAATTGAACCCAGGACATCGCCAAGAACCAGAGTTTCCTACGCCTATGATTTAAGAATCTTTTTTGAATTTTTGCTGAAAAATAATCCTATATATAAAAATAAGGATGTCACAGACATCAAAATAGATGATCTTGACAACATAAAGGCTCTGGATATAGAGGAATATCTTGACTATCTTAAATTACACGAGGATGATAAGAATAATTATGTGAGCAATTCACAGAGCGGAATAAAAAGAAAATTATCATCTCTTCGCAGCTTTTATTCATATTTTTTTAAAAGAGAATTGATAAAAACCAATCCTACTCTTTTGGTAGATATGCCCAAGCTATACGAAAAAGCCATAATAAGGCTTGACAATGATGAAATAAGTGAGCTTTTAGAATATATTGAAAACTGCGGAAAGACCCTTAAAGGGCAGAAAAAGCTTTATTATGAAAAGACCAGACTGCGTGATTTAAGTATAGTTGCATTAATGCTTGGAACCGGGATTCGTGTATCTGAATGTGTAGGCCTTGATATAAATGATGTTAATTTTAAAGAAAACGGGATAAAAATCACACGAAAAGGCGGAAATGAAATGGTAGTATATTTCGGAGATGAGGTTGCGGATATATTGTCAAATTATATTGAGGACAGGCTTAAAATAAATACAACAGCCGGACACGAAAAAGCTTTATTTTTGTCCACTCAAAGAAAAAGAATAACTGTAAGAAGTGTTGAGAATATGGTAAAAAAATATACAGGCACAGTAACACCAAATAAGAAGATAACACCGCATAAATTAAGGTCAAGCTACGGTACTGCCCTCTATAAAGAAACCGGAGATATATATCTGGTAGCGGATGTGTTGGGACATAAAGATGTAAACACCACAAGAAAGCACTATGCCGCCATTGACGAAAATCGACGTAAATCCGCAGCTGATTTCGTAAAACTTAAAAAGTAGATTAAAGGAACTGCCGCACCGTTTCTTAGTGCGACAGTTCCTTTTTATAATAAAATTAAAGCTTAACACTCATACAAATTCCGTCATCTATCGGAACTACCGAACTTCTAAGATTTTTATTATGTGTTACCTCATACAAATATTCTCTTAATCTTAAGTGAATGGTTCTATCTCGCCTGTTAACCGCAAGCTTAGGCTCCAACACATTATTGCCGTAAAGTACATTATCGGCTATCAGAATTCCTCCACTATTAAGCAATCTTATAATATCCGGCAAAAGCGTGATATATTGAGCCTTTGAGGCATCCAAAAAAATAAAATCATAGCCTGTATTTTCCCTTTTCAAAGCACTGACGGCATCATCTTCAACTAAAGTTATTCTGTCATCAAAGCCGTATTTCTTAAAATTATCGCGTGCGACAGATATTCTCTTATCATAATTTTCTATCGTTTTTATAACGGAATCGGGACTTAGCTTAGCCATTAAAATTGCTGAAAAGCCTATAGCTGTTCCTATTTCCAGAATATTAGCAGGTTTTTTCACAGTCAAAACAGTTCTTAAAAACTCTCTTGCACCCTTCTTTATTATTGGAACATTAAATTCGGCAGCATATTCTTCCATTTCTTTTAATTCATCAACTTCATCCAAGCATAGAGATAAAATATAGGTATCAAGTCTTCTCTTATATTCTATCATTATTCAGATTTTTTCTCCTTATTGATATTTTCATCACTTTTACTTATTATCGCAAACATATCATCAGGCAGCATTGATGTGTTAAGGATATATGTGCCGGACACGACTTTTTTACTGTATTTTGACAATTTAAGCTGCAGATAGGTAACCGGACGACTTTTTACAAGTCCGTTTTTATACAAAATATCCGCCACCTGTCTATTTCCTGCCTTTTCAGGTATGGTTATCTCCACCAAGGTTTCTTTGTTATCATATGCCTTCGGGTTAAATACCGCATAACCAAGCTCGTAAGAAGTTTTGGCAAAAAATATTATTGCCATCAATACGATTACAATCAGTCCCGTAATTAAAACACCTGACAGTGATTTTAATAAAATTACTGAAGATTTGCCTCTTCTTGACATTGACTATACCTCTGTTTCCATAATTATAGGGATAATCATCGGACTCCTTTTTGTCTTTTTCCAAATATAGGAGCTGACATTGTCCTTTATGTCTGATTTTATCTTATTCCAATCCCTGACATTATTATTCAGAGAATGTTGTATTGATTCGGACGAAATCTGCCTTACCTCCTCCATAAAGTCTTCAGACTCCCTCACATACACAAAGCCTCTTGACACAAGGTCGGGTCCTGCCAAAACAGTTCCGGCGTTTTTATCAAGAGTAAGCACTACTATTACAATTCCTTCCTCGGACAAGTGCCACCTGTCTCTCATTACAATATTTCCAACATCTCCAACACCTAATCCGTCGACAAAAATACTGCCGGTGTGAACACTGCCTACCACCTCACAGCCGTTTTCGTCCATTTCTATTATATCTCCCACCTTTACAATATAGATGTTTTCTTTCGGAATATCAAGGCTCTCCGCTATAATAGCATTAGCCTTTCTATGCTTGAACTCTCCGTGTACCGGTATAGCATATTTAGGTTTTACCAAGCTGTATAACAGCTTGATTTCCTCCTGACAGGCGTGCCCCGATACATGTACATCCTGAAAAATGATATTTGCTCCCTGCATAGCAAGCTCATTCATTACCTTTGACACAGCCTTTTCATTTCCGGGAATCGGATGAGAGCTGAAAATAATGGTGTCATCGGGTTTAATCGAAACTTTTCTGTGAGATCCGTTTGCCATTCTTGACAATGCAGCCATAGACTCACCTTGACTTCCCGTTGTAATAATAACGGTCTTGTTATCCGGATAATTTGAAATAAACTCAGTTTCAATTAATGTGTTTTCAGGAATATTTATATATCCCAGTTCAGATGCAATACCTATGGTATTCACCATACTTCGACCCTCTATCATCACCTTTCTGTCAAATTTTTTTGCAGAATTTATTATCTGCTGCACTCTGTCGACATTAGAGGCAAAGGTAGCCACAATTATTCTTTGATCCTTATGCTTCTCAAACAGTTGATCAAAAACCGATCCCACGGTCTTTTCAGATGGTGTAAATCCCGGCCTTTCAGCATTGGTGCTGTCCGACAATAAAGCAAGCACACCCTTTTTTCCGATTTCCGCAAGCCTTTGTAAATCTATCACATCGCCAAATACAGGAGTGTAATCCACCTTAAAATCTCCGGTGTGTACAACAGTACCCGCTCCGCTGTATATAGCAAAAGATACAGCATCAGCAATGCTGTGATTTGTCTTTATAAATTCAACTCTTAAAGAACCGAGAGTCACTGACTGACCACATTTTATCACCTTTCGTTTTGTGCTCTCTAATAAATTATGCTCCTTCAATTTATTTTCAATAAGCGCTATAGTAAGCTTCGTACCATAAATCGGCAGATTAAGTTCTTTTAAAATATACGGAAGAGCACCAATATGATCCTCATGTCCGTGAGTTATGAAAAAACCTTTTACCTTACTTGCATTTTCTTTTAAGTATGAAATATCCGGTATTACAAGATCTATGCCCGGCATATCATCTTCGGGGAAAGCAAGACCGCAATCCACCACAATAATAGTATCTCGGTATTCATACACGGTGATATTCATTCCTATAATATCAAGTCCTCCAAGCGGAATGATCTTCAGCTTATCATTTGTTTTTTTTCCCAAATGAAATCAAACCTCCTTTACTTAAAAAATTAAATTTATATCTTCAAGCTGCTCCTCAAAAACAGCCATTACATTCTCCAATATATCCTCGTCCTCTACAACCTCAAATACCATCTCTTCATCCTCAGCATCAGATATATCAAGTAATATCAGCATTTCGTCTGCTTTCTCGACATCTTCGTCACTTATAGCCAAATAATAATCATTATCCAAAATAGTAGCCTTATCCAAAATAAAAAACGGTATTTCACAGCCATTGTCATCTTCAATAAAAATCTTGGTCAATTCTTCACTCACGTTTTCTAAAGTCATATACCTTCCTCTTT
>JBGZAX010000049.1:0-11762 GCA_041844335.1 Lachnospiraceae bacterium | reverse complement strand
CTGTGAGGTCATGAAGGACGACGGCACAATGATGCGGAAGAAAGATTTAATAGAGCTTGCACAAAAGTGGGATTTAAAATTTTCTTCTATAAAAATGCTTCAGGAGTACAGAAAGAAGTTCGAAAAGCTGACGGAATGCTCAAGCATCGTGGAAATGCCCACAAAATATGGAGTTTTTAAAGCTCATACCTATATAAACAAATTAAACGGAGAACACCACATCGCACTTATAAAGGGCGATATCGGAGACGGACATGATCTGCTTTGCAGAGTACATTCGGAATGTTTAACGGGCGATGTTTTCGGCTCTCTTCGTTGTGATTGTGGGGAACAGTTCGCAGAGGCTATGAGAAGGATTGAAAAAGAGGGTAGAGGAATTGTTCTATATATGCGTCAAGAGGGCAGAGGTATCGGGCTTGTAAACAAACTTAGAGCCTATGAGCTGCAGGATAGAGGAGCCGATACTTTGGCAGCAAATGAAATGTTGGGATTTAAAGGGGATTTAAGAGAGTATTTTATCGGTGCACAGATCTTAAAGGATTTGGGAGTAAGGACTATGCGATTATTAACCAATAATCCCGATAAGGTTTATCAGCTTGAGGACTACGGAATCGAAATAAAAAATAGATTGCCGATAGAATTGCCCCCGACTGCCTATGATAAGTTTTATTTAAAGACAAAAAAGGAGAAAATGGGCCATATTTTAAGGCTTGAATAAAAATATATTATAAAGGAGAAGGTGTAAATGAGAGTATTTGAGGGAAATTTTTCTGCAAGTGATGTAAAAATAGGAATTGTGGCGGCTCGTTTTAATGAGTTTATCACATCGAAGCTTTTATCGGGAGCTTCAGATGCACTTAAAAGACATGAAATTTCAGATGATAATATTGATGTGGCTTGGGTTCCCGGAGCTTTTGAAATTCCGCTTATAGCTAAAAAAATGGCTGACAGTAAAAAATATGATGCTGTAATTTGCCTCGGGGCGGTGATTAGAGGCAGTACAAGTCATTATGACTATGTATGTAGTGAGGTTTCAAAGGGGATAGCTCATATTTCATTAGATAGTGGAATTCCGGTGATGTTCGGAGTTCTGACCACGGAAAATATTGAGCAGGCAATAGAAAGAGCCGGCACAAAAGCCGGGAACAAAGGCTATGATGTGGCTATGGGAGCTATTGAGATGATCAATTTGATAAGGAATTTTAAGTAAATTCGTTTTATTTTCTTTATAGAAGTTTGGAAAAAGATCTATAAGAACTCAGATATTGACAGAGCCCCCGATTTTTATAAAAATTTATTGGCAAAAAATAAGAAATTTACTCTTGATTTTTTTAAAATTTTAGTGTATTATATTTCTTGTTGTTGGGCTATCGCCAAACGGTAAGGCAACGGACTCTGACTCCGTCATTTCAAGGTTCGAATCCTTGTAGCCCAGTTTTAAGCACTCCTTGGAGAGTGCTTTTTTATTTTTAAAATTGTTTTAAAAGAAAACTTTTAAAACATATTTAACAGGCGTGGAGGACATAGGAAATTAATAAAATCTACTGGAAAAAATCATTAAAATGAACTATAATAATACATGTTTATATTTTAATTTTGAGTGTAGGAGAATTTTATGATAAATGCGAGTATTGCCATACAGGTATTGCCTGATGTGGTTTCGGATGCGGAGGTTGTGAGGATAGTTGATGAGGTGATTGCCCATATAAAAAGCTATAATTTAAAGACCTTTGTCGGGCCGTTTGAAACTGTGGTTGAGGGAGATTATGATACTCTGATGCAAATAATAAAGGAAAGCGGGCTTATCGCCATAAAAGCAGGGGCACCGTCGCTTATGTCTTATATTAAGTTGTCATACAACCCGAACGAAGAAATTTTAACCATCGATGAAAAGACATCTAAATACCATAAATAATAGGAGGCTTTATATGAGAGATTTTAAGAAGCTTTATAATTACTGGCTTGATAGTGACTGTTTTGATGAAGAGTGCAAGGCAGAATTAAGAGGAATTGGCGGTGATGAAAATGAGATAAAGGAACGATTTTATAAGGATTTGGAATTCGGAACGGCGGGTCTTAGAGGTATAATGGGAGCTGGTACGAATCGCATAAATAAGTATATCATCAGAAGAAGTACACAGGGACTTGCCAATTATATAAAAAAACAGAGTGCTGCCGATAAGAAAGTGGCGATTGCATTTGATTCAAGAAACGGCTCAAAGGAGTTTGCATTTGAAGCGGCTTTGACACTTTGTGCCAACGGAATTAAGACCTATATTTTTAAAGAATTGAAGCCTACGCCTATGCTTTCATTCGCTATAAGACACTTGAATTGTATAGCCGGAATAAATATTACCGCAAGTCACAATCCTCCTGAATATAACGGATATAAGGTATATTGGAGGGACGGTGCACAGATTACGCCGCCTCATGATTCGGGCATTATGAATGAGGTTCAGTCTATAAATGATTTTTCTACGCTGCTGACTATGGATAAGTCGCATGCTGAGGCAAAGGGATTGCTAAATATAATTGATGACAGCTTGGATGATGCCTATATTGCGGAGCTGAAAAAACAGATAAAGCACATGGATGCTGTTAAAAATCAGGCATCAAACATAAAAATAGTTTATTCTCCATTGCATGGAACGGGAAATATTCCTGTGAGAAGAGTTCTTAAGGAGCTTGGATTTACGAATGTTTTCGTGGTTAAAGAACAGGAATTGCCTGACGGACATTTCCCTACGGTAAGCTATCCGAATCCTGAGGCTGATGAGGCATTTGATTTAGGCTTAAAATTGGCTGAGGAGATAGATGCGGATATCGTGCTTGCAACAGATCCCGATGCTGACAGACTGGGAATTCGAGTAAAGGATAAAAACGGTGAATTCCATACATTAACCGGTAATATGTCGGGTTGTCTTTTGGCGGAATATGAGATAGCGGGTCAAAAAGAAATGGGACTTTTGAGTGAAAAATCGGCTCTTATCAAATCTATTGTAAGCAGTAATATGGCTAATGCCATTGCAAAGGAATATAATATAAAGCTGGTTGAGGTCTTAACCGGATTTAAATATATAGGTCAAAAGATGACGGAATATGAAGAAAAGGGTAACGGCTCTTATGCTTTCGGATTTGAGGAAAGTTACGGCTGTCTGATAGGAACCTATGCAAGAGATAAGGATGCCGTGGTAGCCGGTATGGCGCTTTGTGAGGCTGCCTGCTATTATAAGGAGAGGGGCATGACACTTTGGGATGCAATGCTTTCTCTTTATGAAAAATACGGTTATTATTTGGAAGATACCATTTCTCTAACTATGCAGGGGGCATCGGGAATAGAGAAAATACAGTCTATTATGAAAGGCTTAAGGGATAAAGAGATAAGGCAAATCGGTAGATATAAGGTGCTTAATATAAAGGATTATAAGAGCGATGTTTTAATTGATTATGAGAATAACTTAAGATCCGATACGGGGCTGCCTACCTCCGATGTGATTTATTATCAGCTTGAGGACAATTCATGGGTTTGTGCAAGACCGTCAGGAACTGAGCCTAAGTTAAAGCTTTATGTGGGTGTAAGAGGTAAAAATGAAGTTGAAATGAATGAAAATATGAATTACCTGAAGGCTGAGGTCAGAGCGATCATAGAATAAGGGTTTTTCTGTCAAAAATGAGCCTGTGGCTACAGTTAAAGCAATTAGAATATCGAAATTCGCTTTGATAGATATAATTTAATATAAAAAACTTGACAAAATGTGATAAATACGTTATAACTTAAAGCATAGGAGCACAAGAATATGAGTTTTACAGGCATAGTTGCTTTATGAACATTAGTATGTGCTTTATATACACAAGGAGGATAATTTAATGAACAAGACTGAATTAATTGCTGCTATAGCTAAAAAGTCGGAATTAACCAAGAAAGATGCTGAGATAGCGCTTAAGTCTTTTGTTGAAGTGGTTACAGAGGAGTTGGCAAAAGGAGAAAAAGTTCAACTGGTGGGATTTGGAACATTTGAAGTAACAAAGAGAGCGGCTAGAACAGGCAGAAACCCTCGTACAAAGAAACCAATGAAGATAGCAGCATCAAAGTCACCAAAGTTTAGAGGCGGAAAAGCATTAAAGGATGCTGTGAACAAGAAGAAATAATAATTGTTAATAGAAACTTTAGTGGGGGCTTTTTTGCTCCCACTTATTGTATAGGAAAAAATGAGATTAGATAAATTTTTAAAGCTTTCAAGAATTATAAAAAGAAGAAGTGTAGCTGACGATGCCTGTGGCGCCGGCAGAGTTCAGATAAACGGCAGAGTAGCCAAGTCGGGAGCTCAGGTAAAGGTGGGAGATGTTTTGACTGTCAGCTTTGGAGGAAAGTCCGTTAGTTGTAGAATACTTAAAATAAGTGAAACAGTAAGAAAGGACGAGGCTTCTGACATGTATGAGTATATCTCTGAAAATAAGGAGATATAAAGAAAAGAGGAAATATGGGACTTGGAAAAAATGATGAGGATTTGAATAGCGTCCCGAATGATGTTAAAAATAAAAATGCAAAGGATACTCATAAGAAGAGGGACAAAAAGCTGCTTGTAGCAAGGCTGCTCCTTATTTCGATGATAATATTATCCTTAGGGAACTATGCTTTTGACAGATATAGGTATTATAAAGAAACAAAAAGGATAGAGGCATTAAAGAAGGAGGCTGAAAGGGAACGGCAAAAAGAGAAAAAAGAGATCACCACACCTCCTTTAGAGGAAAAACCGGTGGAGGAACCTATAGAAGAACCTATAGAAGAACCTTATGAATCTCCGATAGATTTTGAATATTGGAAGGGCATAAATCCTGATGTGGTAGCATATATAAAGGTTCCGGGCACGAAAATCGACTATCCTATATTATATGACCCCAATGATAACTTAAGGTATTTACACGAGAGCATAGACGGAGAGCATACAGTGCACGGTTCAATCTATTTGGATAAGCTTGCAAATCCTGATTTTACAGGAAGGAACAATCTTATATACGGGCATCATATGAAAGACGGCTCTATGTTTAAGGATGTGGTAAAATATAAAGACGAAGAGTATTTGAAAAAACATCAGACGGTTTACATTTATTTACCGGATAGAGAAATAAAATTAAGGGCTGTTGCTGCTTTTTACGGAAAAGCTGACGGCAGCAGCAGGCGTGTGAATTTTGATACTGATGAAGAATTTGCCGCTTTTGTCAAAGACAGATTATCAAATGCTGAAAGTAAGCAGGAATTACCCGGAGGAAGTGTAAAGGGTGTGTCTCAGCTATTTTGTCTGGTGACCTGCAGCTACGAATTCAATAATGCCAGAACGTTTTTGTATTGTGTTAATGAGAGTGATTATGATGACACTAAGGAGTGAAATGTGCGAGCAAGACAGTTAAAAAAGAGGAAAAAAAGCCCCCTTGGCATAAAAATGACAGCTTTTCTTGCTGTAATAGTTATTATATTTACAGCAGTACAGGGCATATCTTGGTTTAATGCCAAAAAAAGCTATATTGCAAAGGAAAAAGAACTGAATCAGAAAATTGAGAAGGAAAAATACCGTACGGAAAAGCTGCTTGATTATCAGGAATATATGAAAACTGATGAATATATTGAGGATATAGCAGGCAGCGATTTAGGAATGGTTTATGACGGAGATATTGTATTCAAAGAAATTGATTGAGAACGTGGAACTGCAATTAAGACGGGATTTTGACCTAAAGGATAAGGATACCGTATTATGTACCGTGTCGGGAGGAGCGGATTCGGTCTGTTTATTGTATGTTTTTACGATTTTATCTAAAAAATACGGCTATGATATTAGGGCATTGCACGTTCATCACGGGATAAGAAAGGCGGAGGCGGACAGAGACGAAGCTTTTGTAAGAGAGCTGTGTAATACTCTCAATGTGGAATATTTTTGCGAAAGAATAGATGTTCCCGAAATAGCAAAGCAAATCAAAAGCTCGGAAGAAGAAACCGCCAGAATATTAAGATATGAGTGCTTCGATAATGTGGCAAAAAGAATAAAAGCTAATAAAATTGCCTTAGCTCATCACGCAAATGATGCTGTAGAAACTTTTTTGTTCAATCTGGCTAGGGGTACAGGTATAAGAGGATTGATGGGAATCCCTAAAATGAGGGATAGATACATTCGTCCTCTTTTGAATGTGCAAAGAAGAGAAATAGAGAGGTTTCTAAAAGAGAATAATTTAAGTTATGTTGAAGACTCCACAAATAAGATAAATACTTACACCAGAAATAAAATAAGGAACGTAGTTTTGCCGTATATGGAGGAAAACATAAATGAAAAAACGGCAGAGCATATAAATAATACTATATCGGACCTTAAAAATCTTTATGAGTTGGCTGTTTTAAGCATTAACGAAATAAAAAAAGATTTGCTTATAGGTATAGATGGCGGTTGGGTCAAAATAGACAAAAATAAAGCCAAATCTTACAAAAAAGAGCATTTCAGCTATGCCTTAAGCGAGTTGATAAGAGATGCACATCTTGAGAATAAGGATATGACAAGGGTTCATTATGATGATATTTACAGGCTTTGCTTATCGAAAGGTCAGAAAAGACTTTATCTTCCCAACAATATTTCAGCAAAAAGCGTTTATGACAGCTTAATTATTGAAAAAAATGTTAATAAAAATGTTGAAAAACGAAGTGTTTTTGAATTGCTTGAATTAAAGAACTTGAAAATGGGTGACAAGTTGAGGTATAATACGAATTCAATCGATTTTATATTTACAAGAATAAATATAGATTGTTTTGATAAGGATTGCATTAAAAATACCGGTAAGGTCTGCAGTGTCGAGTATTTTGATTTTGACAGGCTCTGTGAAAGAACCTTGACAATTAGATATATAAAAAAAGACGATTTTATGATAATATCTAAAAACGGCAACAGAAAAAAAGTGAACAGGGTTTTGATTGATGCGAAAATTCCGGTGGAGGATAGGGACAGTCTGGTAGTTTTATCTGATGAAAACAGGGTTTTATATATTCCGAAAATTAGGCGAGGCATGGATTTTTTGATAGATGAAAATACGAGATCTGTTTTGAAGATTGAATGCTTTAATAATAATATATCTTAAGGAGGAGTTATGGCGACAGAAAAGGTAGATGTAATGATAACTGAGGAAGAACTTGATAAAAGAATTGTGGAGCTTGGTAAACAGATAACTGAAGATTATGCAAAAAAACGGGTAAAGCTTATATGTGTGCTTAAGGGAGGAGTTTTTTTCGCCTGTGAGATAGCAAAGCATATAGATCTGAATCTGGCTATTGATTTCATGGTTGTATCAAGCTACGGGTCATCAACGGTAAGCAGCGGAAATATAAAGCTTATAAAAGATTTGGACGAGTCCATAGAGGGAGAGGATGTAATAGTGGTTGAAGATATTGTGGATTCGGGAAGAACGCTCAGTCATCTTTTAGAGCTGTTAAGGCAGAGAAAACCGAAAAGCCTGGTTTTGTGTACGATGCTTGATAAGCCTGCCAGAAGAGAGGCTGATGTTGATGTGAAGTATACCGGCTTTGTAATACCTGATGAATTTGTAGTGGGCTATGGTCTTGATTATGATCAAAGATATAGGAATTTACCTTATATTGGAAAGCTTAGGTTTGTAGATTAAGGTGTTTTGAAAGGAAAAGGTTGAGTTGAGAAAGAATAGTAAGGCATTAATAGGATACTTATTAATAGTATTGCTTATGACGATCGGTCTATGGTATTTGGGCAGCAGGAGAAATAAGGACAGCATCTATACGATGACGGAATTTTCCAAGGCTGCACAGAATAAGGAAATCGGCTTTATTGAAATATATCCGAACAGGCTTGTTCCCACAGGCAGGGCGGAGTTCATTATTAAAAATTCCAAGGCGAGGTCAGTTGTGTACACTGACGATACCAAGGCCATAAAGGAAATTGCGGAAAAATATGATATTTTATACACTGTGTCAGCAGTTAAGGACGACAATTTGTTCTGGGAAACCGTTATGCCGATCGGAGCTCTTTTGATAATAGGAATTTTCACCATAGTGATAATGAACAGAAATCTTTCGATGGCAAATGGCGGCGGAAATTCAAAAATGGCAAATTTCGGACGTAGCAAGGCCAGGAAAATTTCAAGTGAGGAAAATAAAATAAATTTTGCCTCCGTTGCGGGATGCGATGAGGAAAAGGAAGAGCTTGTAGAAATAGTTGATTTTCTTAAAAACCCTGTGAAATATAATAAACTGGGGGCAAGAATTCCAAAAGGAATACTGCTTGTGGGGCCACCCGGAACAGGAAAAACATTGCTTGCCAAGGCTGTTGCAGGAGAGGCTGATGTACCTTTTTTCAGTATTTCAGGATCTGATTTCGTGGAGATGTTTGTCGGAGTCGGTGCCTCCCGTGTAAGAGATTTGTTCAATGAGGCAAAGCAGAATGCTCCATGTATTGTATTTATTGATGAAATAGATGCGGTAGCCAGAAAAAGAGGAGCCGGACTTGGAGGCAGTCATGACGAAAGAGAACAGACTCTAAATCAAATGCTGGTGGAAATGGACGGATTTGCACAAAATTCGGGGATAATAGTGCTTGCAGCCACGAACAGGGTGGATATTCTTGACCCCGCGATATTAAGACCCGGACGTTTTGATAGAAAAATCGGAGTGGGACGTCCCGATGTTAAGGGGCGTGAGGCGATACTGAATATACATGCAAGAGACAAGAAGATAGCAGATGACGTGATATTTGCAGATATTGCAAGGACCACATCGGGAATGACCGGCGCGGATTTAGAAAATATGCTTAATGAGGCGGCTATAATTGCTGCAAAAAAAGAGGCTCCTTTTATTACAAAGTCTGATATGGAAAAGGCTTTTATTAAAGCCGGTATCGGTACTGAGAAAAAAAGTAGAGTAATCAGCGAAAAAGAAAAGAAAATTACTGCTATACACGAATCGGGGCACGCCATTTTGTTTCATATTTTGCCGGACATGGATAAGGTGCATACAATTTCCATTATCCCTACGGGAGTATCGGCTGCGGGCTATACAATGCCGTTACCGAAGGGCGATGATATGTTTGATACAAGAAATCGTATGCTTGAAACAATAATGGTGGATTTAGGCGGCAGAGTGGCGGAAGAGATAGTTTTTAAGGATATTACAACCGGAGCGTCAAGTGATATACAAAAGGCAACAGCTACGGCGAGGGCTATGGTGTGCAGATACGGGATGTCAAACACAATAGGAACGATTGACTATACGGATTCCGATGATGAGGTATTTATAGGAAGAGATCTTGCACATACCAAGCAATACAGCGAGCAAACTGCTATGGCAATAGATAATGAGGTGAAGAGAATAATTGATGCCTGCCACAAGGAGGCCACAAGGTTAATTCTCATTTATGAGGATATATTACATGCCTGTGCGGAGCTTTTACTTGAAAGAGAAAAGATCGGTACGGAAGAGTTTGAAAGGCTTTTTGACAATAGGAATATAGAAAAAGTCGAACTTAATATTTTTTAGTTTTAAGGAGCAGCGTAAGCAGTGAAAATCACAAAATTAAACACGGATGCCATTTTTTCAGATGGCACTACGAATTATTGTAACCCGATGGAGCCTAAGAGAGATGAGGTTGTGTCCATCAGACTTCGTGTAGGAAAGGAGGATAAAGTAAAATGCTTTGCCGTTATAAACGGCATGAAAAAGCCTTTGGTGCCTATGTATTCAGACAGATGCTTTAATTTTTTTGAGACCGGATTTAAAGCTGAGGATGATTTTATTGAATATTATTTTGAAATAGTCTTTGATAACAGGAGCTATTATTATGCACGACTGGGTTTGGAGGAAAATATTCCCGAAACCTCTCATCTGTTTAATATTTTTACTGATTTTAAGACGCCTGATTGGGCAAAGGGAGCCGTTTTTTATCAGATATTTGTAGACAGGTTTTTTAATGCGGATAAGAGCAATGATGTGAAATACGGTGAATACAGGTATTTAGATGAGTTATCATATACAAGCAGTGATTGGAATGCCTGCCCGAGTGTTGAGGCGGCGCCTGAATTTTTCGGCGGAGATTTGCAGGGTGTGATAAAAAAGCTTGATTATTTAAAGGACTTAGGTGTATCGGCTATTTATCTTAATCCTGTCTTTGTATCGCCGTCAAATCATAAGTATGATACACAGGACTATGATTATGTGGATCCTCATTTTGGCGAAATTATAATAGACGAGGACTGTGCTATAGACAAAAATTCGGACAACAGCAATGCAAAAGCGTATATCAGGAGAACAACGGAAAAAGCAAATCTTGAGGCGTCCAACAGAGTTTTAATTGAATTAATCGAGGAGTCGCATAAAAGAGGAATGAAGGTGATTTTAGACGGAGTGTTTAACCATTGCGGCTCATTTAACAAGTGGCTTGATGCGGAGGCCATTTATAATGAAAATTCAGCTTATGATAAGGGTGCGTTTATTGATAAAAACAGCCCGTATAACAGTTATTTCAGGTTTGCCAACGATGATTTTCCGTTTAATACCTCATACGATAAATGGTGGGGATATCCCACTTTGCCTAAACTTAATTATGAAAAAAGCAAAATCTTGTATGATGATATCTTGAGAATAGCCAAAAAATGGGTATCACCTCCATTTAATGCTGACGGCTGGCGATTGGATGTTGCGGCGGATTTAGGATATTCCAGGGAATTTAATCACCAATTTTGGAAAGACTTCAGGACTGCGGTAAAGTCTGCAAATCCCGATGCAATAATAATTGCGGAGCATTACGGTTCTTCTAAAGAGTATTTAGGAAGCTTTGAGTGGGATACGGTGATGAACTATGATGCTTTTATGGAGCCGGTGAGCTTTTTCCTTACGGGAATGGAGAAGCATTCGGATTATTTCAGACCTGATCTTTTGGGAAATTCCAAGGCATTTGTTGAAACCATGCTCGGAACATTCTTGAATTTTCCCCAAGGTTCGTTATTTGTGGCTATGAATGAGCTGTCAAACCATGATCACTCGAGATTTTTGACAAGAACAAATAAAATGTACGGTCGTGTTGAGCATTTGGGTCATGAGGCGGCGTCTGAAAATATAGATATGCCAGTGTTTATTCTGGGTGTGATTATGCAGATGACCCTTATAGGGGCACCGACCGTCTATTATGGGGACGAGGCGGGGCAGGTTGGATTTACCGATCCCGATAACAGAAGAACCTATCCTTGGGGAAATGAGGACTTGGAGCTGATAGGGCTACATAAGAAATTAATTAAAATAAGAAATGAAAATCCCGCTCTTTTACATGGCTCTATAATATTCTTAAATCAGGAGGAAAATGTACTTGTATATGCAAGATTTTTTAAGTCAAATAAGATAGTGATTTTAATAAATATTGGTGAAAAGGCAAGAACTGTAAATGTGCCTGTATGGAAGCTTGAGGCTTATGATAAGGATGTTCCGGTTGCGATATTTACCAGTAATATAGACGGGAAATATTACGGTTTTGATAAGAACAGAGCCTTTATAAAGGATGGAATTATGAAATATGAAATAGGAGCAAAGAGCGGAGTAATAATAGAAATAAGGTGAGGATTTTGTACCGCCCCCCAAAAGTTAGACCAAAAAATCTAACGATTGGGAGGTCGGTATTTTTATGGCAAAACATAGTTTTGAATTCAAGAAGAAAGTTGTTTTAGAATATTTGGATGGTAAAGGAGGAACACCACATCTTTCTAAAAAATAT
>JBGZAX010000048.1:0-2682 GCA_041844335.1 Lachnospiraceae bacterium | reverse complement strand
GTAGAGGCAGCCAGAGCAGGAGAGGCCGGTAAAGGCTTTGCCGTGGTGGCGGATGAGGTCAGAAACCTTGCGTCAAAGAGTGCCGATGCTGCAGGACAAACATCAGCCCTTATACACACCGCGATAGAAACCGTAGAAAACGGATCGGGACTTGTGGATGCCACAACACAGACATTCTCAAACATAGTAGATATCATTAAGGAAATTTTGGAAGGAAGTAATGAGATATCAAAGCTTACAGCAAGTCAGGCTGAAGAAATAGAAAATGTGGTATCCGGTATACACAGCATAAACAATAACATTCAATCCAATTCGGCAATAGCGGAGGAAACCGCCGCGACAAGTGAGGAGCTTAATGCACAGGCTACACTGTTAAAAGAGCTTATTTTGAAATTTAAGCTTGATTAATACAGTTAGTTCAGTTTTCCTTTATGCAGATTTAGCAATGTGATAATTATAGAAGATTATTATTTATGAAAGGAGTTATCGGTACGAATATCTCTGAAATATTAAAAATATAGGTAGAGTAGAGCTTAAGCATAGGATTAGAGCGAGCAGGGATAAGTTAACAGATGATTAAAAGTCCACTACTTAAATTATAGTAATTTAGGTGGTGGACTTGATTTTTAAATATATTATTTATTTAGTTGTTAACGTATCATCCGAGTCGGGTAGTATGATATTCATAATAATCCCCACAATTACCGCCAGAAAAAGACCCGATATATTTAATGAAATGTCACACATATTAATGCTTATTCCTCCAAGGCTTGAAAAACCTAATCCGAAGACAAGAATAAGACCGACTATGGTTAAATTTCTTGAATGTGTGAAATCAAGATTTGATTCTGCGAGGGATCTTATGCCAACGGCTGCTATCATGCCGAACAGCATTATCTCCACGCCGCCTTTTACGGGAGCAGGAACCGTTTGTAAAATTGCACCGCCCTTTCCAAAAAGACCCAGGATGATTGCAAAGACTGCGGTAAGTCTAAGAAGTGACGGATTATAATTTTTTGTGGTAGCCAATACTCCGGTATTTTCAGAGTATGTGGTATTTGGAGGACCTCCGATAATTCCTGCAAATGCTGTGGCAAGTCCGTCACCTATCAGTGTTCTGTGAAGTCCCGGATACTTTAAAAAATCTTTTCCGACTACCGTGCTGTTTGTCGTAATATCTCCGATATGCTCCATAAATGTAACTAAAGCTATCGGAGCTATCGACAGTATTGCGCCTAAATCAAATACCGGAATTGACATAAAAGGAACACCGTTGGCATCTGATGTATGAAAGGGAATATTTATCCAAGGAGCATTCATAATTGCGGAAAAATCCACATTATAAATTCCCATACAGGACAGTAAGACACAGAGCAGATATCCGGATATTATGCCAATCAGTATCGGAACCAGTTTGAAAAAACCCTTTGCAAAAATTGAGCAGATTATTACCACAAACAGTGTAAACATAGCTATTCCTAAATTTATAGCGACGGCTTTTGTAAGCCCGTTATTAAAGCCTATGCCTCCGGATGCATCTGTGATTGCCGTACCTGCAAGATTTATTCCTATAACTACGATTACGGGGCCGGTAACAACCGGAGGAAAAATTCTTTTTATTCTATCCGCTCCAATTAAGTACGCAATTATAGCGAAAATTAGGTAGATTAATCCTGATATCATTATTCCTCCCTGTGCCAAGGGAACATTTTTCGGAATAATTTGACCGTCGGGTCTCACAATAGAACTTATCGCAGAAAGAAATGCAAACGACGAGCCCAAGAATACGGGGACTTTAAAACCTGTGCACAGATGAAAGATAAGAGTGCCCACTCCGGCTGAAAAGAGAGCCAAAGAGGGATTTAATCCCGTTATCAGCGGAACTAAAATTGTAGCTCCGAACATTGCAAATAGATGTTGAACGCTGAGTAAATAATCCTTGGGAGTGAAACGCCTGTAGAAAACAGTTTTTTTCATAGTATCCTCCTTTACTGTTTTTCTCTTATTTTGGCAGTCTGTTGTACTTGAATATATGCAAACCCGCTTGTGATATAGTCAAATAAAGCATATCTTATATAAGAAATTTTGCCTGATATATATTATCAGATTGTATAAAATAATGCAAGACTTATGGTGTTTGGCTTCAATATGAATATGAACTCGGTAATCACTTGAAAAATATATAAAAATAATATATAGTATAGACTCACTGGCGAAATCTTTAATTTTAGGAGAGATGAATCAATGACCAACGAAATAACATTAATACTATCCTTGCTTTTAGAATTTTTGATAGTTATAATACTTTTTAAGGTTTTGAAAAAACAGGGACTTTATTTATGGACTGTATTGGTTACTATATTAGCAAACATAGAGGTTTTGGTTCTGATAAAGGCGTTTGGAATGGAAATGACATTAGGAAATATACTTTTTGCCTCATCGTTTTTGGTGACTGATATACTAAGTGAGATCTATGGGAAGGAGGCATCAAAAAGAGCAGTGCTGGTGGGAAGTGCCACATCTATATGTACTACAATTGTCACGGCATCATGGCTTTTTTATATTCCAAGTGAGAATGATATAGCTTATGAGCATATCAGGGCTATATTTTCAAACACACCAAGAATAATGATAGCAAGTATTATCGTTTATATAATAGTACAATTTTTTGATGTTTGGCTC
>JBGZAX010000047.1:0-25719 GCA_041844335.1 Lachnospiraceae bacterium | reverse complement strand
TTACAGCTACATTAAATGACAACAAGCTGATAGTTTTAGATGAACTGTCGCTTGATGAAATAAAGACAAAGAAATTTGTTGAGATACTAAATAACCTTAAGTTAGACGGCGGTTTATTTGTACTTGATAAGACAAATGAAAATGTTATCTTATCAGCAAGAAATATTGAAAGTGTAAAGACCTCTTTAACTAATTCTATTAATGTGTATGACATATTAAAGTATGGTAATTTAGTTTTGACAAAGGCGGCAGTTGAGGCTATCGAGGAGGTGTATGCGTAATGGCGACTCTACAATATTATGATGTGATAATCAAACCTATTATTACTGAAAAGAGCATGGCTGAAATGGGTAATAAAAAATATACATTTCAGGTACATACTGAGGCCAATAAGGCCATGATAAAAAATGCGGTGGAAAAGATGTTCCCGGGAACCAAGGTGGCGAAGGTTAATACCTTAAATGCGCCGGGGAAATTAAAGAGAAGAGGAACTACCGTAGGAAGAACGGCTGCTGTAAAAAAGGCTATGGTTAAATTAACCGAGGACAGCAAGGAAATAGAGCTGTTTGAAAGCCTTTAATGTGGTGATTTAAGTCGATAAGGAGAGAACTTCAGGCTGAACCGGTAATGTCGTTTGCTTTGTTTTTACTGAGTTCTCCGGATATACTCAAAAAAAGAGTGATAACAAATAACAAAGGAGAAAATTAAAATGGGAATTAAAACATATCGCCCGTACACACCTTCAAGGAGAAATATGACGGGTTCCGATTTTGCGGAGATAACCAAAAAAACACCTGAAAAATCCTTGCTTATTACATTAAAAAAGCATTCAGGAAGAAATAATCAGGGAAAGATCACTGTAAGACATCGCGGTGGCGGTTACAGAAGAAGATATAGATTAGTAGATTTTAAGCGTAATTTGGATGGAATATCGGCAGTAGTGGTGGGAATAGAGTATGACCCCAACAGATCTGCAAATGTGGCTTTAATACAGTATGAGGACGGTACCAAGTCTTATATCCTTGCTCCGGACGGATTGACCGACGGAATGAAAGTTATGAGTGGAGAAAATGCTGAAGTTAGAGTGGGTAACTGTCTTCCGCTTAATAATATCCCTGTAGGTACTATGGTGCATAATGTGGAGCTGTATGCAGGCAGAGGCGGACAGTTGGCTCGTTCTGCCGGAAATTCCGCACAGCTTATGGCTAAGGAGGGCAAATATGCCACTTTAAGATTACCGTCAGGTGAAATGCGTATGGTTCCGATTAACTGCAGAGCAAGCATAGGAGAAGTAGGAAATAAAGACCACAACCTTATAAAGATAGGCAAGGCGGGAAGAAAACGTCATATGGGATTCAGACCTACAGTCCGCGGTTCTGCGATGAACCCTAACGACCACCCGCACGGCGGCGGCGAAGGTAAATGCGGTATCGGTCGTCCGGGACCGTCTACACCTTGGGGTAAGCCGGCACTGGGTCTTAGAACCAGAAAGAAGAATAAACATTCTAATAAGTACATTGTAAGAAGACGTGACGGAAAGTCCGTTAACTGATGAAGGAGGAGAATAGATGGGACGTTCATTAAAAAAGGGACCTTTTGCTGACGGGCATTTGCTTAAAAAGGTTGAAGCGTTGAATGCGTCAAATACAAAATCGGTTATTAAGACATGGTCACGCCGTTCAACAATCTTTCCTATTATGGTTGGACATACAATAGCCGTACACGATGGAAGAAAGCATGTACCTGTATATGTTACAGAAGATATGGTAGGTCATAAGTTAGGTGAATTCGTACTTACAAGAACCTACAAGGGACACGGTAAGGACGAGAAAAAGGGATCGGTTAGATAAAAGGAGGTAATACTGGTGGCAAAAGGACACAGAAGTAAGATTAAAAGAGATCGAAATGCTTCAAATAGAGAAAACAGGCCTCATGCAAAGCTATCTTATGCCAGAGTGACTACACGTAAAGCGTGTTATGTACTGGATGCCATAAGAGGTATGGGTGTTAATGAGGCGGCAGCTCTTTTGGCATATAATCCCAGATATGCATCTGAAGTTATATTAAAGCTGTTGAACTCAGCTATTGCTAATGCCGAAAATAATATGGGATTGGACAGAAAAAAATTATATATTGCTGATTGTAGAGCGGATAAAGGTCCTACAATGAAACGTATGCAGCCCAGAGCTCAGGGAAGAGCATACAGAATTGAGAAGAGAATGAGCCATATTTCAGTAGTACTTGACGAAAGATAAGGAGGGCAAAAATGGGACAGAAGGTTAATCCCCACGGCTTGAGAGTCGGAATAAATAAGGATTGGGATTCTAAATGGTATGCGTCCGATGCAGAGTTTGCTGACAATCTTGTCGAGGACTATAACATTAGAAAATTTCTTAAGAAAAAGCTTTATAAGGCCGGAATTTCAAAGATAGTGATTGAAAGAACAACTGATCGAGTGAGAGTTATAATCAGTACGGCTATGCCGGGAATGGTGATAGGTAAAGGCGGTTCTGAAATAGAAAAGCTTAAAGCCGAGGTTCAAAAGATGACTTCTAAAAAGCTTTTAATAGATATATTGGAAGTAAAGAAGGCTGACAAGGATGCTCAGCTTGTGGCTGAAAACATTGCACAGCAGCTTGAGGGACGTGTATCGTTTAGAAGAGCTATGAAAATGAGCATGGGCAGAGCTATGAAAGCGGGAGCAAAGGGTATAAAGGCATCCTGTTCGGGAAGACTTGGCGGTGCCGAGATGGCAAGAACCGAGTTTTACAGTGAGGGAACAATTCCACTTCAGACATTCAGAGCTGATATAAACTACGGTTTTGCAGAGGCTGATACAACCTACGGTAAGATAGGTGTTAAGGTTTGGATTTATGAAGGAGAAATACTTCCAGTAAAGTCTTCAAGTAAGACAGAAGGGAGCGAAAAATAATGTTAATGCCAAAGAGAGTAAAGCATCGTAAGCAATTCAGGGGAAGAATGACCGGAAAAGCGATGCGTGGAAATAGAATTACAGATGGTGAATATGGTATAGTGGCTGCAGAGCCTTGTTGGATAAGAAGTATTCAGATAGAGGCAGCCCGTATTGCTATGACCAGATATACCAAAAGAGGTGGCAAGGTATTCATAAAGATTTTCCCTGACAAACCTGTAACAAAGAGTGCGGCAGGTACTCGTATGGGTTCCGGTAAGGGTGCTGTGGAGTATTGGGTAGCAGTGGTTAAACCCGGCAGAGTAATGTTTGAAATATCAGGGGTATCCGAAGAAACTGCAAGAGAGGCATTAAGACTGGCGATGCACAAATTGCCTTGTAAATGTAAGATAGTTACAAAGGCACAGTTAGAAGGCGGTGATAAACAGTGAAGACGAAAGAATATATAAAAAGTCTAAGCTCAAAATCCAAGGTTGAGCTAAATAATGAATTAGTAACTGCTAAAAAGGAGCTTTTTAACTTAAGGTTCCAGAATGCTACAAATCAGCTGGATAATACCTCAAGAATTAAAGAGGTTAGAAGAAACATAGCCAGAATACAGACTTTTATTAGCAATAGCAAGTAAGGCAGTTGAAAGGAGAATATCGTGTCAGAAGAGAGAAATTTAAGAAAGACTCGTATCGGTATCGTTGTTAGTGACAAGATGGACAAGAGTATCGTAGTAGCAGTACAGGACCATGTAAAGCACCCTCTCTATAACAAAGTCGTAAAATCCACATATAAATTAACAGCTCATGATGAGAATAATGAGTGTGGAGTAGGTGATAAAGTAAAGGTAATGGAAACAAGACCGCTGTCCAAGACCAAGAGATGGCGTTTAGTTCAGATAGTAGAGAAGGCAAAATAAGGAGGAAGTCGTATGGTACAGCAGGAATCAAGACTGAAGGTAGCCGATAACACCGGCGCTAAGGAATTGCTTGTTATCCGTGTAGTAGGCGGAACCGGCACAAGATATGCCTTCGTTGGAGATAAGATAATTTGCAGCGTTAAATCCGCCACACCAGGAGGCGTTGTAAAAAAAGGTGATGTCGTAAAGGCAGTAGTAGTTAGAACAGTTCATAAGACCAGAAGACCTGATGGCTCTTATATCAGATTTGATGAGAACGCAGCTGTTATAATTAAGGACGACAACACTCCAAAGGGTACTCGTATTTTTGGACCGGTAGCCAGAGAGCTGCGTGAAAAACAGTTCATGAAGATTGTTTCATTGGCTCCGGAAGTCCTATAAGGAGGAAAGACAGATGGCATGCAAATTAAAGAAGGGTGATACTGTAAAGGTTATCGCCGGAAAAGATAAGAATAAAGAGGGAAAAATTTTAGCTATAGACCACAAGAAGGACAGGGTCTTAGTTGAGGGCATAAATAAAATTCATAAGCATCAAAAACCAACAGCAAGAATGCAAAACGGTGGTATCATTGAAAAAGAAGCGCCATTACATATATCCAATGTAATGTACAGTGACAATGGAACACCAAGCAGAGTCGGCTTTAGAATTGAGGGCGACAAGAAGGTCAGATATGCCAAAAAAACCGGCAAAACGATTGACTAATGGTAAAAGGAGGCATTTACATTGAGTAGGTTAAAAGATATATATTTTAATGATATAGTTGATGCTATGATGAAGAAATTCAGCTATAAGAACAAAATGCAGGTTCCAAAGCTTGAGAAAATAGTTATCAACATGGGTATAGGCGAAGCCAGAGAAAATGCAAAGGTATTGGATGCCGCTTTAGCTGATATGGCTACCATATCAGGACAAAAGGGTGTTATTACCAAAGCTAAGAAATCGGTCGCGAATTTTAAGTTGAGAGAGGGGATGCCGATTGGCTGCAAGGTCACTTTAAGAGGTAAGAGAATGTATGAGTTTGCCGACAGACTTATAAATTTGGCACTTCCTCGTGTGCGTGACTTTAGAGGAGTTAATCCTAATTCCTTCGACGGTAGAGGAAACTATGCTTTGGGTATTAAAGAACAATTGATTTTCCCCGAAATATCTTATGATAAGATTGATAAAATCAGAGGAATGGATATTATTTTTGTAACAAGTGCTAAAAGCGATGAAGAGGCAAGAGAGCTTTTAACTATGTTCAATATGCCGTTTGCAAAGCAGGCGTAAGGAGGAAAAAATGGCTAAAACATCAATGAAAATAAAGCAGCAAAAAAAGCAGAAATTTTCTACTAGAGAATATACAAGATGCAAGATTTGCGGAAGACCGCATGCGGTACTCAGCAAATACGGTATTTGTAGAGTATGCTTTAGAGAACTGGCTTATAAGGGACAGATCCCCGGAGTTAGAAAGGCTAGCTGGTAATTCAAATTTTTAGGAGGTAGAGAAATGACAACCAATGATCCAATCGCGGATATGCTTACAAGAATTCGTAATGCGAATACCGCAAAGCACGATACGGTCGATGTTCCATCTTCAAAAATGAAGCTGGCTATTGCCGAAATACTGCTGAACGAAGGATATATAAAGAAATACAATGTCGTTGAAGAAGACGGTGTTAAGGTTATTAGAATAGCATTAAAATATGGTAGTGATAAGAACGAAAAGGTTATTTCCGGTTTAAAGAGAATTTCCAAGCCCGGTCTTAGAGCTTATGTAGGTAAGGACGATGTACCTAAGGTGTTCGGCGGTTTGGGAGTGGCTATTCTTTCCACAAACCATGGTGTAATTACTGATAAGGAAGCCAGAAAACAGGGCTTAGGCGGAGAAGTATTAGCATTTGTTTGGTAATACTTAAGTTCCAGAAAACAGAGAATCAAAAAATTAGGATTTTCCGATAATTTAAGGAGGTAAGGCATGTCAAGAGTAGGAAGAATGCCAATTTTAATTCCTGGAGCGGTGACAGTGAATGTTGCTGATAACAACCAGGTAAGCATTAAGGGACCAAAAGGTACTTTAGAGAGCCAAATGCCGGCTGCTATGAAGCTTAAGCTGGAAGATGGACAGTTAATAGTAGAAAGACCTAATGACCTGAAAAAAAACAAAGCTTTGCACGGTTTAACAAGATCTTTACTAAATAATATGGTTATTGGTGTAAGTGAGGGTTATTCAAAGGTGTTGGAGGTAAACGGTGTTGGTTATCGTGTTGCAAAGCAGGGTAAAAAGCTCACCTTAAACCTTGGATATTCGCATCCGGTGGAGATGGAGGATCCGGAGGGTATTGAAACGGCTGTAGACGGAAACAAAATAACAGTAAGCGGTATTGACAAACAAAAGGTAGGTCAGTATGCGGCACAGATCAGAGAGAAACGTCCACCTGAGCCATATAAAGGCAAAGGAATCAAATACTCTACTGAGATTATCCGTCGTAAGGCAGGTAAGACAGGTAAGAAATAAAACCATTTTTTAGAAAGGTGAGTAATTAAATTATGATTAACAAAAAGTCAAGAAACGATGTGCGTTTAAAGAAACATAAAAGAATGCGTTATCGTATAAATGGAACTGCCGCTTGTCCCAGACTTTGTGTATTCAGAAGTAACAAGCATATGTATGCACAGATTATAGATGATACTGTAGGAAAGACTTTGGTTTCTGCTTGTACGTTACAGAAAGATTTAAGAGCAGAGCTAACAAAAACGGATGATGTTGCTGCAGCTACAAGACTGGGTGAGGTAATAGCGAAGAAAGCTATTGAAAAAGGCATATCAAACGTAGTATTTGACAGAGGCGGATATATTTATCAGGGTAAGGTTAAGGCCTTAGCTGATGCTGCAAGAGAAGCCGGACTTCAGTTTTAGTAGGAGGAAAAAGATAAATGAGACATGAAAAAATAGATGTAAGCTCATTGGAATTACAAGACAAGGTCGTGGCAATCAAGCGTGTAACTAAGGTTGTTAAGGGCGGTAGAAACTTTAGATTCACGGCACTTGTGGTAGTTGGAGATGGTAACGGTCATGTGGGAGCAGGTCTTGGAAAGGCAGCTGAAATACCTGAGGCTATAAGAAAAGGTAAAGAAGATGCCATGAAGAACATGATTTTGGTTCCGTTGGATAAAAATAACAGTATACCACATGATTTCAGCGGAAAATTTGACGGAGCAAGCGTAATACTTAAGAGATCTCCTGACGGTACCGGTGTAATTGCCGGAGGTGCTACAAGAACGGTGTGCGAGCTTGCAGGAATTAAAAATATTAGATCAAAGTCACTTGGTTCAAATAATAAGCAAAATGTTGTTTGGGCTACACTGAAAGCCTTAAGAAATGTTAAATCTCCTGAGGAGGTTGCAAGGCTACGTGGCAAGAGTGTGGCTGAGATTTTAGCCTAAGGAGGAATTTTAGATGGCAGAGAAACTTAAAATAACCTTGGTGAAGTCTACAATAGGAGCCATACCTAAACATAGGGCTACCGTAAAGGCTATGGGATTAAGAAAACTTCAGTCAAGTGTTGTAAGACCTGATAATGCAGCCGTTCGCGGAATGATACATCAGATACAGCATTTAGTAAAGGTAGAGGAGGTACAATAATGGATTTATCAAATTTACATCCAGCACTTGGTTCTACTTCTAAAAGATTTAGAAGAGGTAGAGGTCATGCCTCTGGTAACGGAAAAACATCAGGTAAGGGTCATAAGGGACAAAAGGCAAGAAGCGGTTCACCCAGAATAGGATTTGAGGGTGGTCAGATGCCTTTATATAGAAGACTTCCTAAGAGAGGTTTCAAGAACTTTAATAAGAAAGAAATTGTGGCTGTTAATATAGAGAAACTGGAACGTTTTGAAAATGATGCTACAGTTACTATAGATGATTTGATTGCAAACGGAATTATCAAGTATAGAAAAGACGGCGTTAAAATTTTAGGTGACGGGGAATTTACAAAGAAACTTAATATTCAGGCTAATTTATTCAGCCAAAAAGCTAAGGAGAAAATTGAAGCGTTAGGCGGAAAAGCTGAGGTGATTTAATGTTTGAAACTGTAAAAGGTGCATTTAAAACCAAAGATATAAGAAGCAGGGTTTTCTTTACATTCCTTATGCTTATAGTGGTGAGATTGGGATCACAAATTCCGATCCCCGGCGTTAATAGGGATTTTTTTTCTCAGTGGTTTGCACATAATAGCGGGGGATCTTTCAGTTTCCTCAATGCCTTTACCGGCGGCTCATTTGAGCATATGTCTATTTTTGCGCTGAGTATTTCCCCTTATATCACATCTTCAATTATTATACAGCTTTTGACTATTGCTATTCCAAAACTTGAAGAGATGCAAAAAGAGGGTGAAGAGGGCAGGAAGACACTTACTGTTTATACCAGATATACTACAGTTGCGTTATCCATTTTACAGAGTGCGGGAACAGCTATCGGTTTCGGCAGACAAGGATTGATTGCCGATTATAATGCGTTCAGTGTAATTCAGATGATTATTATTGCTACAGCCGGATCTACTGCACTTATGTGGGTAGGAGAGCAGATCACCGACAAGGGAGTAGGTAATGGTGTTTCTATAGTGCTTATTATAAATATACTTTCGAGAATACCGTACGATCTTTACAATTTAAGCAATCAGTTTATTGCCGGAAAATCCGTGGGCTCAGCTATAGTTGCAATTGTTGTTATAGCTGCGGTTATAATAGGAACGACAGTTTTGGTAGTTTTATTAAACGGGGCCCAAAGACAAATTCCGGTGCAATACGCTAAGAAGGTACAGGGCAGAAGACAAATTGGCGGACAATCTTCAAATATTCCGCTAAAAGTAAATACTGCAGGTGTTATTCCTGTAATCTTTGCCTCGTCATTAATGTCTTTACCTCTGATTGTACTTGCATTTATGGGAAAGGAATCCTCTAAGAATTGGGTTATTAATATGCTAAATCAGGGAAATTGGTTCAATCCTAAGCATATAAGCTACAGCGTGGGTGTTATTATTTACATCCTATTACTGATTTTCTTTGCATATTTTTATACATCATTAACCTTTAATCCGATAGAGGTAGCAGATAATATTAAAAAACAAGGCGGTTTTATACCGGGTATACGTCCCGGAAAGCCTACATCCGAATATTTACAGAAGATTTTGGGCTATATTATTTTTATTGGCGCTGTTGGACTTATAATAGTTGCCATAATCCCTATTTTATGTTCAGGATTATTTGGTGCCCACGTTTCATTTGGCGGTACCTCATTAATAATCATAGTGGGTGTAATTTTAGAGACAAATACACAAATTAAATCAAAGCTGATGGTTAGAAACTACAAAGGTTTCTTGAATAATTAACGGGTGAATTTAGATGAGAATAGTTATGTTGGGAGCTCCGGGTGCCGGAAAGGGCACCGCTGCTTCACAGATGGTTAAGAAGTTCAACATACCGCATATCTCTACAGGAGATATTTTTAGAGAGAATATCAAAAACGGCACTGAACTTGGCAAAAAGGTTAAGAGCTATATAGATAAAGGAGCACTTGTGCCTGATGAGCTTACAGTTGAGCTTGTGGTGGATAGATTGTCACATGATGATTGCCAAAAAGGCTTTATTCTTGACGGATTTCCCAGAACGATAGTTCAGGCCGAGGTACTTGATGATACTCTAAAAAAGCTTAATATGAAGCTTGACTATGCTATAGACATTGAGATAGAGGATGCAAAAATTATAGCCAGAATGGTGGGTAGAAGAACTTGTTCGGCTTGTGGAAGTATTTATCATATGGTCAGTATGAAACCGAAAAAGGACGGCATTTGTGATAAGTGTGGTGCAGAGCTTACAGTAAGAGCTGACGATAACGAAGAGGCTGTGAAGAATAGACTTGCGGTGTATCATAAGACCACAGAACCCTTGATTGAATACTATAAAAAATTAAATATTTTATATGAGTTTGACGGAACTAAAGCTCCTGATGTTGTATTAGCCGATATTTATAATGTAGTATCATAATTGAGGTATATTCATGGCTATAGTTGTAAAGACAGATAGAGAAATAGATTTAATGCGTGAGTCTTGCCATAAGCTGCACACGGTTTTATGCGAACTTAAGAGCTTTATAAAAGCGGGCGTATCTACGCTTGACGTATCCGATAAGGGTGAAGAGATAATTAAAAAGCTTGGCGGAGTTCCTAATTTTAAGAATTATAACGGTTTTCCTGCTGCGGTGTGTGTTTCTGTTAATGAAGAGGTTGTACACGGAATTCCCAAGAGGAATAAAATATTGCAGGAGGGTGATATAGTAAGCGTGGATTGCGGACTTATCTGGCAGGGCTATCATTCAGATGCCGCTAGAACCTTTGGAGTAGGTCAAATTTCGGAGGATGATAAAAGGCTTATTATAGAAACAAGACAGAGTTTTTTTGAAGGAATTAAGCATGCTAAGGTCGGGTGCAGACTGTATGACATATCCAATGCCATAGATAATTATATCTCAAGCTTTGGATACGGCATAGTACAGGACTTGACCGGACACGGTATAGGGCTTAGTCTGCATGAGGATCCTGCAATACCTAATTTTAGACAAAGCAGAAGAGGTCCGAGATTGCAAAAGGGTATGACTCTTGCAATAGAGCCTATGATAAATGCCGGTACCTATAGGGTAAAATGGCTAAAAGACGGGTGGACTGTAGTTTCAGCAGATGGCTCAAAATCAGCACATTATGAGAATACAATAGTAGTAACCGAAGGTGAGCCGGAAATTTTGACATTGTTGTCAGATGATAGCGAACCGGATTTTGGAGGTATGTGAATGTCAAAGGCCGATGTTATAGAGATAGAAGGCGTGGTTTCGGAGAAATTACCGAATGCTATGTTCAAGGTTAATCTTGAAAATGGACATGAGGTACTAGCTCACATCAGCGGAAAGCTTAGACAAAATTTTATTAAGATATTGCCCGGAGATAAGGTAACAATGGAGCTCTCACCTTATGATTTGTCAAAGGGCAGAATTATTTGGAGAGATAAGTAAACAGTTAAAGATTGGTTTTACTTGACTAATTATATTAACCGTGATAAAATAAATAGGTTAATTATTGGTAAATTTAGCAATGATTTTTCAAAGGAGGAAACAAATGAAAGTCAGAGCATCAGTAAAGCCTATTTGCGAAAAATGCAAGGTCATTAAACGCAAGGGCAGAGTAATGATTATATGTGAAAACCCTAAGCATAAACAGCGTCAGGGTTAAGCTTGATAGAGAAATTAAAGGAGGAAAGCTTAAATGGCTCGTATTGCCGGTATTGATTTGCCAAGAGACAAAAGAGTTGAGATAGGTCTTACATATATCTACGGTATAGGTAAAGCCAGCTCAAACAAAATTCTTGATCAGGCTGGAGTAAGTCCGGATACCAGATGTAAGGATTTATTGGATGATGAAGTAAAGAAGATAGCAGAAATCATTGAAGGCGAATATATGGTAGAGGGTGATCTTAGAAGAGAAATCGCTCTTAATATAAAAAGACTTCAGGAAATCGGATGCTATAGAGGAATTCGTCATAGAAAGGGTCTTCCGGTTCGCGGTCAGAAAACAAAGACCAATGCAAGAACCAGAAAAGGACCTAAGCGTACAGTGGCAAATAAGAAGAAATAATTATAGTTTAGAGAAAGTAGGTTAGTTTAAGATGGCACAGAAAGTTGCAAAAAAAACAACAAGGAAACGTGTTAGAAGAAACGTTGAACGTGGTCAAGCACATATACAGGCATCTTTTAACAATACAATTGTTACTCTGACAGATGAGCAGGGCAATGCATTGTCTTGGGCAAGTGCAGGCGGACTTGGCTTTAAAGGTTCAAGGAAATCTACTCCTTATGCCGCACAGATGGCTGCAGAGGCTGCTGCAAACAAGGTAGCACCATATGGGCTTAAGTCAGTAGATGTTATGGTTAAGGGTCCCGGCTCGGGACGAGAGGCTGCTATTAGAGCATTGCAGGCTTGTGGCATAAATGTTACCAGTATACGAGATGTTACACCTGTTCCACACAATGGTTGTCGTCCACCGAAACGCAGAAGAGTGTAGTTGCATTTTAATTAAGGTAGATTATTAGGAGGAAATTTTAAATGGCAGTTAATAGGACACCGGTTCTTAAAAGATGCAGATCACTTGATTTAGAGCCTGCTGTTTTGGGAATCAACAAATCATCAAAAAGAAAATTAACTAGAGCTAATAGAAAAATTAGTGATTATGGACTACAGCTTAGAGAAAAGCAAAAAGCTAAATTCATATATGGAGTTTTAGAAAAACCGTTCCGTAATTATTATAAAAAAGCGGAGCGTATGTCCGGAATGTCGGGTGAAAATCTGATGATATTGTTAGAGAGCCGCTTAGATAATGTGGTATTCAGATTAGGCTTTGCCAGAACCAGAAAAGAAGCCAGACAGATAGTTGGACACAAAAATATTACAGTGAACGGAAAGGTAATAAGCATACCTTCATACAGAGTAAAGGCCGGAGATGTTGTGGCTATCAGAGATACAAAAACAGCTTATACCAGATATAAATTAATATTGGAAGCGACCGGAGGAAGACTTGTTCCTGAATGGTTAGAGTGCGATGCTGAGAACTTAAAGGGAACGGTTAAGAATCTTCCTACTAGAGCAGAAATTGATGTTCCGGTTCAAGAAATGCTTATAGTCGAGCTGTATTCTAAGTAATTGCCTGTTTTCTTGAATATAAAGGGGGGCTTTGTTTGTTTGATTTTAGTAAACCTAAAATAGAAATAGCCGAAATGTCTGAGGACAAAAAGTTTGGAAGATTTATTGTAGAGCCGCTTGAAAGAGGATACGGTACTACATTAGGTAATTCTCTTCGTCGTATTATGTTGTCTTCATTACCGGGTTGTGCGGTCAGCCGTTTAAAGATAGAGGGAATTCAACACGAATTCAGTTCTATTCTCGGAGTGAAAGAAGACGTTACTGAGATTATTCTGAATATAAAAGAGCTGGTTATCAAAAATAACGGTTCATCTAATGATCCTAAGGTGGCTTATTTGGAATATACCGGTACCGGAGTGGTTACTGCAGCCGATATAAAGTTGGATTCGGATCTTGAAATAATTAATAAAGACCTGGTAATAGCTAATCTTAGCGGATACAAGGATAAGGACAAGGAAGTCATTCCTTCTTTGAATATGGAGCTTACTATTACTATGGGTAGAGGATATATCAGTTCCGAGAAAAACAAGTCTGAGGATATGCCGATTGGAGTTATAGCGATAGATTCGTTATATTCTCCTGTTGAACGTGTAAATCTGCTTGTGGAGGACACACGTGTAGGTCAGATTACAGACTACGACAGACTGATACTTGATGTCTATACCAATGGAGCATTGGCACCTGATGAAACAGTAAGTCTTGCTGCAAAGGTAATGAGCGAGCACTTGAATTTATTTATTAATCTGTCTGAAAGTGCAAAGCAGGCGGAGGTAATGATCGAAAAAGAAGAGGATGAAAAGAGCAAGATTTTAGAAATGAGTATAGATGAGCTTGAATTGTCTGTACGTTCTTATAATTGCTTAAAAAGAGCGGGTATTAATACAGTAGAGGAGCTTACAGATAAGACAGCCGAAGATATGATTAGAGTTAGAAATCTTGGCAGAAAGTCTTTGGAAGAGGTGTTGGATAAACTCACTGAGCTTGGTCTTAGTCTTGATACAAAAGAACAATAATATTATTTTGAATATTCGATAAGACCGAAGAGCACGAATATTCGTTTTTAGGAGGATATATAAATGGCACACAGAAAACTTGGCAAAAGTATGAGCATCAGAAAGGCATTGCTTCGTAATCAGACTACCGCCTTAATACAACATGGCAAGATAGTTACTACAGAGGCACGTGCTAAAGAAATTAGAAGAATGGTGGAGCCACTTATTGCCTTGGCTGTCAAAGAAAAAGATAATTTCGACATGGTTAAGGTGGTAGCAAAGGTTGCTAAAAAGGATGCTGACGGCAAGAGAATAAAGGAAGTTGTAGACGGCAAGAAAAGAACAGTCTATGACGATGTTGAGAAAGAAATAAAGAAAGACAGACCTTCAAAGTTGAACGCCAGAAGAAAGATTATGAGCGTTTTATATATGCCGACAGTTGTTGCTGAAAGAAAGAAAGACAGCAAAAAACTTGATTTGTCCGAAAAATTATTTAATGAAATAGCTCCAAAGTATACATCAAGAAATGGCGGTTATACCAGAATAGTTAAGATTGGACAAAGACGTGGTGACGGAGCATTGGAGGTTCTTTTAGAACTTGTATAAGTTAGGATTTTTAGGTGGAAGTTTATTTTAACTTCTACCTATTTTTTAAAATTTTGATTTTTAGTTGGAGGTTGAATTTTGAAAGAGTTTATTAAAGAATTTAAAGAATTCGCATTAAAGGGCAATGTTTTAGATATGGCAGTCGGTGTGATTATTGCCGGAGCTTTCGGGGCAATTATTAAATCACTTGTCAATGATGTGTTGATGCCGATAATCGGAATAGTGACTGGAGGCAACGATATAGCCGGTTTTGTAGTGACGGTAGGCAGTGCCACACTCGGTGTCGGAGCTTTCTTATCGGCGGTGATTAATTTCCTGCTTATCGCACTCACCCTGTTTATAGTTGTTAAGCTTGCAAATGTTTCTATGAAAAAGCTTCAAAAACAGACTGAGGATAATACACCTGTTGAGCCTGTGTCTACGGAATTGGATTATCTGAAAGAAATCAGAGATTTATTAAAAGAAAATTCTGCGAAATAATATATTTTGTTGCCTATATTGCAGGTGCGTGCACTCAAATAAAATATTATCGAATAATATATTATGAGTCTGTTACTTGGAAATTAAAGAGTTATCATTGCGAAACTCTTTTTTTTAGTGCTATAATGTTAGACATCTTATTTTTAGGAGCATGTGTTAAATGTTTAGTGTTAAGTCCGGTATAATGAATATGACTGAGGGGAACTATAAAAAGCAGATTTTGATGTTTGCTCTTCCATTAATGCTCAGTAATCTTTTTCAACAATTATATAATGCAGCAGATTCGATTATAGTAGGGAATTTTTTGGGCAAAGAGGCTCTGGCGGCGGTCAGTTCTTCCGGTAATCTTACTTGGATGCTGACAAGCTTTTTAATCGGTCTTGCATCCGGTGCGGGAATTGTGATATCAAGATATTTCGGCGCCAAAGATAATGAGAATTTAAGCTTGGCGATACATACCACAGTTTTTCTTGGGGTTATAATGGGAATTGTTCTGACATTTGCAGGCGTTGTCTTTTCACCTGCTATTGTTGTAGCTATGGGAACTGATGCATCTGTAATTCCTGAATCCGTTAAATATTTTAGAGTTTATTTTGCGGGAGGCATTTTCATCGCACTTTATAATACCTGTAACGGTATATTAAATGCTCTTGGAGACAGTAAAAGACCGCTTTACTATCTTATTATATCATCTGTTCTTAATATATTCATTGATATTATTTTTGTCGGAGTTTTTCATCTGGGTGTAGATTCTGCAGCTTTGGCTACTGTAATATCAAATGCCTTCAGTGTGTTTTTATGTTTTAGACATCTTATGAAAAAGGGAACAATTTATCAGGTTTTCCTATCTAAAATCAGATTTAACAAAATAATTTTGAGACAGATATCAGTTTACGGAGTACCTACAGGAATTCAAAATTCTGTCATAGGTCTTGCAAATGTGATTGCTCAGAGTCATATAAACAGCTTCGGGGCGGATACAATGGCCGGATACGGTGTATATTCAAAGGTTGAAGGCTTTGCTTTTCTTCCAATTACCTGTTTTGCCATGGCTTTAGCCACCTATGTAGGACAGAACATTGGAGCCGGAAATCTCGAAAGGGCAAGAGAGGGTTCAAGGTTCGGAATAATATTATCGCTTGTGTTATCAGAAAGTATAGGTGTATTGTTTCTGTTTTTTTCAGACGAAATGATAGGATTATTTACTCAGGATGCTGAAGTTATCAAATATGGAGTTCTTCAATCACGCATAGTGTGTCTTTTTTTCTTCGGCTTAGCCTTTTCTCATCTGGTTGCAGGGGTATGCAGAGGCGCCGGAAAAGCTATAGTTCCTATGTTTGTAATGCTGTTTATTTGGTGTTTTGTCAGAATAGTATATATAATTATTGTGACACATATAAAACACGATGTAGTGTTTGTCTACTGGGCTTATCCGTTGACATGGTGTATCAGTTCCATAATTTATTTATTGTATTATCTTAAATCGGATTTGTGGGGTAAGAAACAAAAGCTTTCTTAAATTTTTATATTTTTGTTTGTTCTTGTATTTCTCTCCCAAAAAACTCCGTCAGTATAACCCTGTATGGTAGAGTCATAATCTGCCATTTCCAATCTTTTTTCAGCCCATATACAGTACATCTCATTTTGCTCTATTCCGCAAAAATGTCTTTTAAGTTTTTTTGCAGTAACACTTGTGGAGCCGGAGCCCAGAAACGGATCAAATACCACATTGCCTGTATTTGAGCTTGCAAGTATCAGCTTTGCCAGCAGTTTTTCGGGCTTTTGCGTGGGATGAGCGGTATTTTCGGGCATGGACCAGTAGGGAATTGAAATGTCGTCCCAAAAATTTGACGGATAGGTGTTTCTGAAATTGCCGTTTTCAGTCTTTTCCCAATCTTTGGGCTTTCCGTCTATCTTGTATGGTGCTATTACTTTGCGGCGAACCTTTACATTATCTACATTGAAAGTATAGTTTTTGGACATAGTGGCAAACCATATATCCTCCATTCCGTTTTTCCAATTTTTAAGAGCGCCTCGTCCTTTTTCTCTTTGCCAGGTAATCCTGTTTCGAACATAAAAATATTTCTTTAAAATGCTTCCGATCACAATGCTTGATTGCCAGTCGCAGCATACATAGATTGACGCGTTCGGTTTTAATAGCGGCAATATTAAGCTTATCCATTTTTCAGTGTATTCGGCATAAGCTTCGCTGCTCGTTTTTTTAAACTTTTTTCCGTCAAAGCTTTTATCAAGATTATATGGAGGATCGGCAATTAAGAGGTCTACAAAGCATTCCGGTAATAATTTTATTGTATTAAATGTATCGCCGATTATTGTTTTATCCAAAATGTCGTGTATATGTGCTTTTGAGTCTATTTTTATACATCTTTTCAGGTATTCTTTGCCGTTTTCAACCGATATGTCTATGGTTTTGTTAAGCGATGACTTTGTTTTCATCAATTTGCCTCCATATGTTTAAGTGTTTTTTTAATTATAATGTAAAATTATTCTGTTTTCAAGGAAGTATTTTGTTTATAAATTGTAGAATAAAGTGTGCAGCTTATACTGCTATTTTATTTTAAATTTGGCTTGTTAAAACTGTAAATAAATGTTAAAATAATCAGGTACTCTTTTTAAAAAAACAGTAAGGAGAGATATGAGGTTATTTGAGATAAAAAGTATCAATGCTTTTATGAGAGTTATTTTGCTTAAAGATTTGTTTGATGACTTCAGCTTTATAAATGGAGAGATCGTAACGTCTTTTGCTGCAGAATTTGACGGTAAGATCATAAAAGATTTTGAGGAAGAGGTGGATGTGGATAATGATAAATTCATAAAATATTCCGCTGTCAGACCTCTTTTTTTACAAATTATTAAAGGTCAAAATACTCCAAAATTATTTAAACTTATTTTAGCAGTATCAAAAACAGAGATTGAAAGCTTTATAGAGGAAAATAAAGACGAATTAGGTGATCTGATACCTACAGGATTGTTTGTAAATATGAGATTTGAAAAGGAGAATCTCATATTAAGCTCCGGGTGCAGCTGTGCTGTATTTGATAGGGAAAAAATTGTGGACAGACTTTGGGATTTGAAATTATCAAAGCTGTTGCAGGAAAATGAATTATTGTGATTTAAGAGAGGAATAAAAATGAATGATAATTTTAACCGCATTAAGAGGTTGAGATCAGTTTTGATCGGTTTTTTGTGTATGATTTTTCTTTTTGACACCGGTATAATATCCTTTGCCAAGGAAAAACTCCATAGAACAGTAGTTGTTCAGGAGGATGAAGAGGTTGTGGAAATTGAAGAAAATACCGTATATATTTCAGATATAGAAGTAAAAAAAGAGGAAAACGGCTGGATAAAGGAAAATGTTGATGGAAAAGAGCTGTTTAAGTACAAAGATAACAGCAGCGGGAAATTTGCAAAGGGCAAGACTCGTATAGGAATTAATGAGTATTTTTTTGATGATAACGGGTATCTTGTAGTCGATGATTGGTGTATTGAAAACAAAAAAAAGGCATACTATGCCGGATTTTCAGGTATTCTTGTTACCGGTAGGAAAAAAATAGACGGACATGATTATTTATTTTTAGATGATCACAGACTTTCAAAAGAAAGTATTAATTCCTTGGATGATGAGGGCTGGATAATAAAAAAGGTTGACGGAAAAGAGATACGAAAATATAGAGATAAAGATGAGAAAAAGCTTGTAAAGGGTAAGAAAAAAATAGGAAAAGATTATTTCTATTTTGATAAAAATGGCAATTTAATAAAAAGCCAGTGGATTTTTGAAAATGAAAAAAGGACATATTATGCAGATTCTGACGGCAGGCTTGTAAAGGGATTTAAAGAAATAGGCGGATACGAGCTTTATTTTGATGATAATTATAAGTTTTCACAGGATCTAATAAGCTCCTTGGGCGACAAATGGTATAATAAGCAAAAAATCAAAATTAAAGTTAATAAGTACAAAAACCACGGAACAATTTATGCTCCCGGCAGTTCCGGAAAATATAATGTGCCTGTTAAATCATTCGGCTGCACTTCAGGAATTGACACTCCCAATCTGACCACAAAATTAAAAAAGGAAAACACATACAGGTGGAGAGAGCTTATGGGACCCTGCTACGGGCAGTTTTCTACCCGTATTTATAACAGCTTTTTATTCCATTCCGTATTATACTACAGACCCAATAAGTATTCATTAAATCCCTTTGCTTATAATAAACTTGGCACTACAGCGTCTCACGGATGCATAAGACTTGCCGTAATTGATGCGAAAAGAATTTATGATGATGTAAGGTATAGGGGAAGAGTAGAGCTTACTATTTATGGAGATTTAAATGAAAAACTTCCTTTTGATAAGCCACAATATAAAAAAGTCGGCAGAAATCAAAGATTTGACCCTACAGATCCCACTGTAAAAGAAAATCAGATTAAGTAATTTCATATATTTTATGCTTGTAAAATGTGATTATTTTATGTAAAATAAATTTAGTGACTGATGATTATAATTTTCTTAAATAATTTTATTATGGAAAGGAAATTATAATGAAAAAAAGAATATTTATATGCGAATTTCTAATTTTTTTGATGCTTGTAGGTTTGTTTGGATCTTGTAAAAATCGTGAGGATTTTAAGCTTTCGGATTTGCAAAATGATAAGAAGATTTCTGATGAGGGTTCGGATAAGGATATCAAGGAAAACACATTGGGTGATCAAGATTCGGTAAATAATGATTTTCGTGATGATGAAAAGATCTTAGACAAGAGGAAATCGGAGATTAATAATAAAATCTTTGTGCACGTCTGCGGCTGCGTTAAAAATCCTGATGTTTATAAGCTTGATGAGGGTGCAAGAGCCATTGATGCTATAAGGCTTGCCGGAGGATTTTTGAAAGATGCAAAAAAGGATTATGTTAATCTTGCTGCAATTCTTAATGATCAGGATAAGCTTTATATACCTTGCGAAAATGAGGTAACGAATGTGGGATTTTTACCTGCGGACGTTAACGGCAATATGAGCTCCGACGGAAAGATAAATATAAATACAGCCGATAAGGAGGAACTGATGAGATTATCGGGTATCGGTTCTTCAAGAGCTGATGATATAATAGGTTATAGGAAAAAGAACGGGAGTTTTAAAAAAATCGAAGATATAATGCAAATATCAGGAATAAAAAAAGCAATGTTCGAAAAGATAAAGGATGAAATATCGGTGAATTAGATGGATAAAAATACTATTTTGGTGGTTGATGACGAAAAATTAATTGTAAAAGGTATAAAATTCAGTCTAGAACAGGATGGAATGGCAGTGGATTGTGCCTATGACGGTCAGGAGGCTATAGATCTTTTTAACAGCAAAGAATATTCTTTAATATTGCTTGATTTGATGCTCCCTAAGATTGACGGTTTTGAAGTTTGCCGACAAATCAGAGAGAAATCAAATGTTCCAATAATTATGCTTACGGCTAAAAGTGATGATATTGACAAGATTATGGGGCTTGAATACGGGGCTGATGATTACGTGACGAAACCGTTTAATATCCTTGAAATAAAAGCCAGAATAAAGGCTGTGATCAGGCGGACCGCCGGCTCTCAAAAAGTCGGCATGTCTTCAAACAGTGATGAAAACACTATGACGATCGGAGAATTAAAGTTCGATAAGACTTGGAAAAGACTTTATATCGGAAATAAAGAAATAAATCTTACCGGTAAAGAATATGAGGTGTTTGAGCTGCTTGCCTCCACTCCGAATAAGATATATAGCAGAGATGAGCTTTTAAGGCTTGTATGGGGAAATGATTATTTAGGTGATGCCAGAACTGTTGATGTACATATAAGAAGACTTCGTGAAAAGATAGAAAACAACCCCGGAGAGCCTAAATATGTGCACACAAAATGGGGTGCAGGATACTATTTTCAGGATTAGGAGAATGGTTTGAAAAACATTCGTAAAAGGTTTTATTGGTCACTCAGATTTTTAATTTTCTTAAGTATTTCATTAATCGGAATTTTGTCTGTCGCTGTTGTAAAATATGGTATAATCAGCAGTGTCAGAGATCAGAGAATAAAACTTCGCCAAAATGATATTGCCAGTCAATGTCTTATAATCAGTAACCATATTACTGATTATGATTATTTTAATAATCCGGCATCTGAGATGATAAACAGCGAGGTTATGCAGCTTGCGACGATGTTCAGCGGAAGAATTTTAATCTTAAACAAGGAATTTAAAATAGTCAAGGACACATTTGATCTTGATGTCGGAAAAAGTGATATCTCAAAGCAGGCTATTATAACATTTAGAAATGATAAAACCTACATAGATTATGACAGAAAGCATAAATTAATGGAGGTTTGTTTTCCTATTCATAAAAAAGTTGATTCTAAGGAAGTGACAGGGCTGCTTATGATTGCCGTATCTACGGACAGTCTTGAGGAAACTATAAATAAAGTAAATCAGAAGGCAAACATTCTATTGTTTATCTTCAGTGCAATTATAATATTTCTGGCATTTTTTATTTCTATTTTTTTAACCGGACCGATAAATAGGATAATATCACATCTATCTACATTAGTTGACGGCAGGAGCAGCGATGAGCTGCAGGTATACAGCTTTAAGGAAACGGTTCTATTTTCCGATAAATTTAATCTTCTTTTTGCAAGAATGAAGTCTATTGACGAGTCGAGGCAGGAATTTGTATCCAATGTATCTCATGAGTTAAAAACCCCTATGGCATCTATTAAGGTGTTGGCGGATTCACTGTTATCGGACGAAAGTGCTCCGAGAGAGCTGTATATTGAATTTTTGAGAGATATTGCGGATGAAATTGACAGGGAAAACCGCATAATCACCGATTTGCTATCATTAGTTCGCTTGGATAAGAAAGCGGGAAGTCTTGATATAAAGCAGGTGAATATTAACGAAATGGTGGAAGAAGTATTAAAGCTTGTCAAACCGCTTGCCGATGACAGTCATGTAGATATAGTGTTTGAGAGCTTTAGACCCATAATGGCGGAGGTCGATAAAATAAAATTATCACAGGCGCTTATGAATTTAGTTGAAAATGCCGTGAAATATAATAATGAAATAGGTTGGGTACACGTTTCTATAAATTCCGATCATAAATATTTTTACATAAAGGTGTCAGATAACGGCATAGGTATACCGGAGGATCAATTAGATCTTATATTTGACAGATTTTATAGGGTCGATAAATCACATTCAAGGCAGATAAACGGTACGGGACTGGGACTTGCGCTTACAAAGAGCACGGTAATTCTTCATCACGGCTCAATTAAGGTGAATTCTATTCTGGGAGACGGTACGACATTTGACATTAGGATACCTTTGGTGTATTCGGAAAAAATTATTGTGGTGTGAGCTATGAAAAAATACATTTTTTTAATTATATTTTTAATTATATTGGCACTTTTCAGCTGCAGCTTTAATAAAACTAAAAGTGTTGATATGGAATATACCTACTATGCTTATTATTTAAATATTGAAAATAATGAGCTGATAAGGGAGGGTATAGACACGACAGAAATTGAGCGATTGAAAGGAAATTCTGAAAAAATCGATTATTTAATACATAAATTAAAAAATCCGAAGGAAATGTCCAATGCTCATCCGGTATTAAATAAAGATGTACAAATTTTATCATACGAGGAAAAAAACAGGCAATTAAATCTTAATTTTTCATTTGAGTATCAGACTTTGAAAAGTGATATTGAAGTCTTATACAGGGCAGCTATAGTTAGAACCTTTGTGCAGCTTGATTTTATTGATAAGATTATGTTTATGGTAAATGGCGAACCGCTTATTGACTCTAACGGAAATTTAATAAGTATTATGGATAATAATTCATTTGTCGAAAATATGGGAACTGACATAAATACCTATAAGGAAGAAAAACTCAATCTGTATTTTTCCGATAATAACTATAAAAAGCTTGTAAAAACGGAGATTAAGACGAGGATGAGATCCAACATTCCTAAGGAGAAGGTGATACTTGAGTTATTATTGAAAGGACCTAATGTGGAATTTTCGGATATGGTAAAGCCTACTATTCCTGACGAGATTAAGATAAACAGTATTGTTACAAAAAATGAGATATGTTATATAGATTTCAGTATAAAAAATACCTCTACGGAGATTCCTGTATCAGGATTGCTTACAATATATTCAATTGTTAATTCCATTACAGACGGGAGTAACGTATTAAAAGTAAAGTTTTCCATTGATTCCGGTGATACAGCTACCTATAGGGGAGTGAGGCTTGATGAGGCTTTTGAGAAAAATTATAACATATTGGAAATAAAGGAAAGTAAATGAAAGACCGGATAGAAAGATATTTTTTGGTTCTATTATCAATTTTGTTTATCGTGTTTTCAATTATTTTTCATCATTGTAACTACAGGGCTTTTTTAAAAGAGGGGTCTTTAGAAAATAAGTCCTGCACGGCTATAGGGGTGGTTGATGATATTGAGCTGAAAAACGGAAAATATAAGTATATATTAAAAAATGTGAGTTTAAAATATGATAAGAAAAACAGGCAAGCTGCAAGGATTGTTGCAACTGATTTAAATGACAATTCAAGAATAAGGTATGGAAGTAGGATAATGATTAAAGGAGTGATTAATTCTTTTAAGCCCAACACCAATTTCGGTGAATTCAATTATAAGCTATATAATTTTAATCATAATATCTACTATGAAATTAAAAATTGCAAATTATGTCATTGCTCAAATTATTATAATCATATTAAGGAATTCTTTTACAGTGTAAAATATAAGATATCGGAAAATCTGACTTTGGCGGATCATTCAAATAACAAAAATACATCTGCCCTTATAAAAACTATAGTTTTATCACAAAAACAGGATATGGATAAGGACATTAAAGCCCTCTATCAAAGAAACGGGGTAAGCCATATCTTATCAATATCGGGACTTCATATATGGATAATAGGCTATGGAGCCTATAGTATTCTTAACAGATTTTTCGGTGTGAAGACAAGCTGTATATTGGGGATTTTATTTTTAAGTCTTTACATCTTGATCATAGGTTTCGGTATATCAAGCTTTCGATCGTATATCATGCTGATATTATTGTTTATTTCAAGGATCATAAAAAGGGCTTATTCTGCCGTCAGAGCACTCGCATTTGCAGCCATTTTGACCTTGATAATAAATCCCAAGTATATATTCGAGGCGGGGTTTTTATTATCCTACGGGGCTGTGGTATCAATTCTTATGATAATGCCGATTGTAAGCTGTGCATTTAAAAACAGGCATCTTTTAAAATCGGGGATTTTTCTTACTTTTTCAATTCAATTAGGACTTATGCCTATAACGGCATATTTATTTTATGAGCAGTCAAGCTATTCGGTATTCTTAAATATAATTATAATTCCAATGATGTTACCTCTTTTATTAATCGGGATTTTCGCAAGTGTTTTTTCTTTAATATCTGTTCCTATAACTATGATTTTGCTGAAACCGGCACAGCTTATTATAGGTTTTTTCACTTTTATTTGCAGAATTGCAGACAGGCTTGAATTTTCCAATATTGTATTTGGCAGACCTGCGATTATCGTAATTTTAATATATTATCTTTTACTTACCTTTTCACTGATTTATATAAAATTTTTCAGGCATAAAAAGAAAGCTTTATTTGCAGCAACCATTATGCTTGTGTTGATTTTGAGCTTTCATGACAGGACAAAGCTTGTTATAACAGTTCTTGATGTGGGACAGGGGGACGGAATAGTAATAGAAATTCCATATTCAAATAAGGTTTATCTGATTGACGGAGGCAGCACCAGCAAATCTGACGGAGGTGCATCCGGTATAACAAGCTTTCTCAAATCACGAGGATATTCAAAGATAGATCTGCATATTTTGACACATTCGGATACCGATCATTTGCTTGGAATTAAAAATATGATAAGCGATAATTTTAAAGTGAAGAGGGCTATTTTGCCGAAGATCGCCAATAAGGATGATAACTATTTGAAATTTGAGGGTTTTCTCAAGAAAAATAAAATAAAAACCCTATATATAAAAAGGGGAGATAGGATAAGTGTAAATAGTCTTAACTTTGAGTGTCTGCATCCTGATACTGATTTTATAGCAGAAAATGCAAATGAGTATTCTACCGTACTTTATCTTAATTATAAGGATTTTGATATGCTTTTTACAGGAGATCTGGAAAACAACGGTGAGTTTGAAATAATGAAAAATGAGCTACCGGAGCTCGATGTCTTAAAGGTAGCTCATCACGGTTCTAAAAATTCTACCGATAACTCGTTTCTTGATAAAACCGATCCTGAAATAGCATTGATTTCCTGCGGATACAAGAACATTTACGGGCATCCGCATAAGGAATTGTTGAACAGGTTAAAAAGTAAGAATATCAGAACCTATAGAACGGATATTAATGGTTCAATTATGTTAAAAACCGACGGAATAAGGATCTTGTCCGTTAATTATTCTTTGAAATACTGATTATGGGTGTAAGCTCTCTGTATTTTTATCGGTATTTTCATTATTTAATTCGGTAAATTCTCCGTCAACTGCAGTATTTTCTTTATACATGCTCTGATTTGTTTTTGTATCTGTGGCGGCTATTACCTGAGTATTTGGAGAATTTTTGATATTCGAGTCCTTGATGTATGAAAGGAATAGCTCTATCATATCGTTAATTCCCTTTATTATCAGTGTTATTCCTATTATTTTACTTGTAATTTCAACTATCTTCCACGGATTATATATAATAATGCCTCCAAGAGCAATTAAAATTAGAGTGGTAATTAGAAAGAACCACCATTTTACAAAGCCTGTTTTTGCAAGTGCTACAAAGGTTCTAATTCCTGACAGGGCACAAAGTATTATGTATGAACCGAAAATTATAGGAATTATAGTGATGACCTTTTCTTTAACAATAAGTAAAATTATTCCGGCAAAGATGATAAGAATTCCTATTACAAAGCTTGCCTGATTGGTGACGGTTTTTTCATTTTTATGCTGATTTATGACAGATAAAAGGATAGTTATTGCTCCGAAC
>JBGZAX010000046.1:0-5831 GCA_041844335.1 Lachnospiraceae bacterium | reverse complement strand
ACTAAAATAATCTTGAACACAAAAGGTGCTTTGAAAATAAGGAGGATTTACAAATGGCATACATAATAAATGACACTTGTGTAAGCTGCGGTGCGTGCGCTGGTGAGTGCCCTACAGGTGCAATCTCTCAAGGAGATACACAATTCAATATTGATGCGGGAAGCTGTATTGATTGCGGAACCTGTGAAGGTGTTTGCCCTACAGGTGCAATTCATCAGGGATAATAACAATCGTGAAATTTATAGCATTAGGTATGTAAGAAGAAATAAGGAGCTTCTTATGTACCTATTGTTTGTTTTAAAACAATTTTTCGTATAAATATTTGACTAATCTATTCATTTAATGTAATATTGATCTAATTTATACTAAAATAAAAGATTGGGAGGGTACTTTAATGATTTCATTCGAAAATGATTACAATACGGGAGCGCACGAAAAAATATTAGAAAAGCTGACAGAAATAAACCTTGATGCCACATCGGGCTATGGAAACGACAAGTATTGCGAAGGTGCAAAGAAAAAAATACTGGAAGCCTGCGGACTTGAGGATGCAGATGTATATATGCTGGTCGGCGGAACTCAGACCAATTCAGTAATAATAGCAACAATGCTTAAGGACTGTGAGGGGGTTCTGACAATAGACACCGGACATATAAATGTGCACGAGGCAGGCGCAATAGAGTACACCGGACATAAGATAATCACACTTCCTAATAAAGACGGAAAGCTCGAGGCAGCCGATTTAGAAGAATATCTGCGAGTATTTCACGCCGACCCGACAAAAAGCCATATGGTCTATCCCGGAATGGCTTATATCTCTTTCCCTACCGAGCTTGGAACAATCTATTCAAAAAAAGAACTTAAAGATCTGTATGAGATATGCCAAAAATATGAAATACCCTTATTTATTGACGGTGCAAGGCTTATCTACGGACTTGCCTGCAAGGAATGTGACCTTACATTAAAAGACATTGCGGCTCTTTGCGATGTGTTTTATATAGGCGGAACAAAATGCGGAACGCTGTTCGGAGAGGCTGTGGTATTTACAAAAAATAACACCCCTAAGTATTTTGATACACTGGTAAAACAGCACGGAGCTCTTCTTGCAAAAAGATGGCTTATAGGTATGCAATTCGATACATTATTTACAGATGACCTATATATCGAAATCGGCAAACACGCAATAGAAACTGCAATGCATCTTAAAAAGACTTTTATAGAAAAGGGGCACAGGCTTTACATAGACTCCCCAAGCAATCAACAATATGTGATATTTGAGGACTCATTCATAGATAATCTTGAAAAAGAGGTAAAATTCGGCTTTTGGGAAAAAATCGACGAAAATCATACCGCCATACGCTTTGTAACATCCTGGGCTACACAAATGGAGGATATAGACAGACTTAAGGAATTACTGTAAGCATTAATTAAGAAACTCCTTGATACCACAATCAGTCAAGCATATGCAAACTCCCTCGGCGGATCTTATGAACCGACGAGGGAGTGCGTTTTATGCAAGTATTTTGTTTTGCTATTGCTGCGATTTTTTAGATTTCATAGCTTAGTGACGGTTAAAATCATGTCCGCGCTTCCCACATTATATCCCGCCGTTGCAAAAATTCCGTTATGCTCCTTATCAATTAAAAAAACAAACGGCAACTTTTCGTGATCCGCATACATTCTTCTGCCTACCGTTTCAAGGCTTGAAAAGCCGTCATCAATTAAAACCTTTATTTCAGGCAGACACTCTAAAATATTACTTATATTTTCATCATGTAACGCCTTTTCAGAACGAACAATAAATACAATTCTACTCTGTATGTCCTTATATTTATCATATCTTTCACTTATCTCATTTAAAATATGCTCTGTAGGCTCCTTTGTTTCCTCAAGATAAAAATAAATATTTCTGCCCGATTTTAACAGCTCATCGCTTGAAATGTCATTATCAGTGAAGACATCTCTAAAATATATGACAGGTAAATCAAATTTTACCATTATTTCATCTTCGGTCAGCTTATGATAATCAAATTTTTCTCTTGTATCAGCATCCTTATTTACGTCTAATATCCTCTGATAGAACACCTGATCCCCACAAGCCGTCCTTGTGGATGTTAAAAATCTGTATGTTCCTGTCAACAACCTCACCTTAAGCATATTTTCTTCAAAATTAATACCCGATATGTCTATAAGCTCGTCATCATAACTGTCATTTATCCTTGTAATGCTGTAACCCTGCAGATAAGAAGAACTGTGTTCACTGTCACTTTCTATTATAAGGTTGCCGAAATCAAGAGATTCTATCGGATTAAAAGATCCGTTTTTATAATATTCCACAAAACCCTGAACAGGATTTAATCTTGCAGCAACCCCGACAGTCCTTAATATTGCCACAACCAAAATCTTTTTATCTCTAAGGTTTGCTCTCTTTATCCTAAGAGCCGATGCCGGCAATAAATAAAGCTGATTGCTGAGAGTATCATCGTTACTCACATTCTCGTTTACCCACTTCCATACAAGCTGCGGATCTTTTTTAAATTCAGCTGTTTGCATGTTATCAAAAAAGTCTAAAATAAAACTCCTATAGGGTCTTAAAACCTCATTTGATATTCTGGGGTTTAAAATATATTTCGCAAAAATATCCTCTTCCTTCGGATTAAAGTAAGAGCCTGCATATTCTATCTGCTCCTTGAGTACATCAAATGTGACATCTGTTAAATCCTTCTCGGACAACACATCTAAAAGCAATTTAGCACATCTGCTATCGCTATACTCCAAGCAAAATCTATATAAATCACTATTCTTGAAGCTGTTTATCTTATCTTCTCTTATCTGCGACAGTCTTCCAAGCTCCAATGCCGCACCTTTTTTATACTCCCTGTCTGCTCGGTTACTATTTACAGGGCTGTCAGCAGGGGCAAAGAAGACACTCTCATCTATATTGTACAGGCTGTCAAGCCCTTTATCAAGAACTATGTATACATCACTTAATTTTTCAGTGTTTATTATAGCCTCGCTTACCAAATTATCTATATGAGCGGATATTTTTACACAGCCGAGCCCCAGAGTAATAAAGGCATCGCCGTTTTCATCGGTCAAGACTTTTGCAACAGGCGCAAAATGACTGTAATTTATTACGGAAAACGTCACAACGGCATATTTTACCGGCTTATAATTACCGTCAAACACCTTTACCTTAATTAAATTATTTTCTGCATACCTTGAAAGCTGATTTAAAAGCTTGACCTCATTGTCCTGCCCTATAATATCGTCACTTGATAAAGAAAAACCGAAGCATCTTGAGTGTACCAGCATAGCTCTTGACGCTGCATTATTAAACCATCCCGAATTTATTATGCTCTGCGGCTCTGCAGCACCCAGAAAATACCATTTTCCGTCGTTATATACCTCCACCCAGGCATGATTATCATCACAATGCGACCATCTCGGCACATAGACCTGTCTTGATGGTATCCCTATACTTCTCAATGCCTGAACAAAAAATGTAGACTCCTCACCGCATCTGCCCCGTCCTCTGTTATAGATTGCTATAGCGGACAATGTTCTCTCATCTGATGACTGATAGGTTATCTCTTTGGCACACCAAAAATTGGCTCTAAGCACCCTGTCGAGCCCCTTTTCATCTCCTAAAAAGCTGTTGAGATCGTCATAAAATATCCTTCGGCAGCATCTTATCTCTTCGTCGTTCACCCTATGAAAAAGCACATACTCTAAAAATATCTCATCGGGCAATTCTTTTACATAGTCATAATTTTCAAGCAAAAACAAGCTATGCCTCACATAGTCCAAAAATGTTTCAAAATCATAGTTTACAGCATCGCTTACGGGCATATAAGAATATAGATACTTAATTAAAATCTGCGATTTTTCGTCAAGAGTTCCGATTTTTTCATCTATGGTATCATAATACTTAAACAAACCCTTTCTTTTTTTGTATGCAAGCTCAATTCTTGTCAAATTCTTTTCTAAAAACATAGTTACCCTCTATTCTAATTAAAATGAGTCGGCAAAATGACATTTCACGATATGCTTATTGTAAAGTATAGTTTCCTTCGGTCTTTTTTCCTTACATATATCCTTGCAATATTCACATCTGGTATTAAACAAACAACCCTCAGGCAAATTGGTCGTACTTGGCAAATCGCCCTTAAGTAATATCCTCTTTTGCTTTATATTAGGATCCGGTATCGGAACCGCCGATAAAAGCGCCCTGGTATAGGGATGCTTGGGATTGGTGTAAAGTTCCTTTTTATCAGCCATTTCCACTATTGTGCCGAGATACATGACCGCTATTCTGTCGGATATCATTTCCACCACGCTTAAATCATGAGAAATAAACAGATATGTGAGCCTATACTTTTCCTGTAGGCTCTGCAAAAGATTTAACACCTGCGCCTGAATAGACACATCAAGTGCGGATACAGGCTCATCTGCTATTATAAGCTTGGGATTTACGGTAAGCGCCCTTGCTATCCCTATTCTTTGGCGCTGTCCTCCTGAGAACTCATGAGGATATCTGTCGGCATGACTTGCTCTTAAACCCACCTCTTCAAGCAGCTCATAAACCTTTTTTCGACGCTCCCCTGCACTCATATTGGTATGTATTAAAAGCGGCTCCGCTATCAAATCCTGTATTTTTATTCTGGGATTTAAAGAACCGTAGGGGTCCTGAAATATCATCTGTATATCGGATCTTAACGGTCTCATTTCATTTTGATTAAGATTTGATATCTTTTTATCGCAAAAATATATTTCTCCTGAATCGGGAGTTAAAAGATTGTCTATCAGACGCCCCGTAGTCGATTTGCCGCACCCCGACTCTCCCACAAGAGAAAAGGTTTCGCCTCTATATATATCAAAATTCACGTCATTTACGGCGTGAACATATTTTTTCTTCGCCCAAAGTCCCTTTTTCACCTCAAAGGTCTTTATCAGGTTTTTTACTGATACCAATGTTTCACTCATATCTGTTTGGCCTCCTTATCAGAATCCGCCAGATGACAACGTACAAATCTTCCTTTCGTATCATCTATGGAAATAAGCTTCGGCTCTTCTTTTCTGCATTTATCCGTCGCCAAACCGCATCTTGGTGCAAAGCGGCAGCCTAAAGGCATCGCCGATAAATCAGGAACGCTTCCCTTAATGGAAGGCAGCCTTGTGACATTGCTGTAAAGCTTCGGAACCGATGCTATAAGACCCTTTGTATAGGGATGCGCAGGATTTCCAAAAAGATCTTTCACCCCCGCCTCTTCTACAACCTGTCCGGCATACATTACAATTACCCTTTGGCACATTCCGGCTACCACCCCTAAATCGTGGGTTATCATCAGTATGCTTGTGTTCTTTTTCTGTCTTATCTCCTCCATAAGCTCCAAAATTTGTGCCTGTATAGTTACATCAAGAGCTGTAGTGGGTTCGTCCGCTATTAAAAGATCCGGTTCGCAGGACATCGCCATAGCTATCATCACCCTCTGGCACATTCCTCCCGAAAGCTGATGAGGATAGCTGCTCATACATGTGTCTATCTCCGGTATACCTACCAACCTTAAGGCATTTTTAGCCCTGTCTTTTGCCTCGGTCTTTGATATCCGGTTATGCAGCAATATTGCCTCCGTCAGCTGGTTTTCTATTCTCATGCAGGGATTTAATGAATTCATAGGCTCCTGAAAAATCATAGAAATTTTATGCCCTCTGATATTCCTCATCTCGGCATTTTTATACTTTAATATATCATCCCCGTTAAATATCACCTCTCCGTTCGGAATTCTGCTCATCTGCGACGGCAACAATCTCATAATTGAAAGCGAGGT
>JBGZAX010000045.1:0-32680 GCA_041844335.1 Lachnospiraceae bacterium | reverse complement strand
CTACAACAATGAGAGTGAAACTGTAACTTTTAATCCTGATAAGGCAGGAGAAGCTTTTGTTGAAAAAAGCGGCAAGCAGCTGCCTAAATGGATTTGGAGCAGCGGACGTATGAATGTTTTTGATTTCCACGCTTCAAGCCACAACCCGATGGGAGAAAAAATAGAGATGCCTGTCAAGACCACATTCGACGTATTGGGCGGCGCATCCGCAGTTAAAAAGGAAATCCCCTATTATGTGAAAGAGGCGGTATTGGCAGATCCTTTCAGCGGTGGTCCGGAGGTTGAAATCAAGTTCCAGTTGTCCGACGAAACATCCAAGTCCTGGTTTGAAAACATATCCTATGTTGCTCGTATGGCACAGTCCTCACAATCTGTCGGTCTGGACGACAAACTGGTATATGAAAAAACCACAAAGGAGTTTAACGGAACTCTTACAGGAATTTTGAAGATCACTGCAGGTCAGCAGGCTATGAGAAGATACGGAAAAAATTATATCAGAATCATTTCAAAAGATCAGGCAGTATCTATTCCCGTCGAGATAGTATCGGCTCAAATCCCAACATTGACAGTTACGGGAGCAATAACCAATCCTAAAGTCGGTGAGGATTTCAAATTTAAAGTAACTGGAGTAATTCAGGGCACTGTCTTGCAAAATGATTTTATCAAAAAGGCTACTCTTAAGCGTCCCGTATCCGACAACAGCGCCGAAAAGGAAAGCATTGAGCTGAAGTTCGGTGAAATCGGCTTGATACACGATATCCTGATAATAGACAAAAAGGTACTGAAAAATGCAGGCTTTTATGAGCTGGAAATCGGATTTACCGGCTACAAGACCGTAAAAGCAACCTTTAAAATGTTGCCTGGCAAGAAAGCGGATGTAGGCTCTACAGGCAGCGGAAACATTGCAGGCTCAGGCTCTACAGGCAGTGAAAACACTACAGGTCCGGCATCCGCAGGTAGCGGAAGCACCGCAGGCTCAGGCTACACAGACAACGGAAACACTGCAGGCTCAAGCTACGCAGGTAGCGGAAACACCGCCGGTTCAGACTACGCAGGCAGCTTTTCGGGCTTTGCAGCAAGCAATTTGACTCAGGAATCAGGAACGGCAGTGTCAAAGCGTAAAGAGGTAACCATTGACAATGATGAAACTCCGTTGAGCTATGCTTCAATTCAGACGGTTACAGTGAATGTTCTGAAACCCGACTCAATAAGTGCTATGAAAGCCGCTCTTTCCAATGACATAAAAAAGGTGTTCGGAGAGGAAAACAATATCAGACTGCGTGATTTGTTATTATACCTCTATAAGGCGGACAGCAAGCAAAATCAAGATCTGGCGGCAAAATCAAATGAAGCGAAGCTTAATAAGCTGGTAAACAATTTTGCCATCAAGCACAAGCTGATTACTAAAAAGCAACTGGTAAAGAAAGAGCTTGACAGAATATTGGATAAGAAAGAAATCCGGACTATTACGAATAATTATATCTTGGCAAAGGCAAATGTGATGGCTCCAAAAAGAAAAGCTGTCAAACTTCGCGCATTGAGCGGAGCTACCCCCGGCAAAAAGATAAGCATAGGCAGCGACTCCGGCAGCACGTCCTCCGATGGAGCAGGTAGTGCAGGTACATTAAGTACTCAGGGAGAATTCCTGTTCGACTATGATATGCTGGTAAATGCACTTCTTCTAAAGGAACTTGGAATCGGAAATGCTTATTCGGACAGAATAGCTACAATGTTTATGCAGGAGCTGACCGAGCACAGAGCTATATTTACCACTTCAAGCGGTCTGTACAGCTTTGGAGCGTTCAGAACTAAAATAACCGAAGCTGAAGCTGCAGGAAGGCACCTGGATTACGACAGCTTTGCCGCATCGGCAACCGATAGCGACAAACTGCCGTCAAGCGCATATCAGCTTAAGGTCGTGCTTGACAACGGTGCTTTGGGCAAGAGCTTCTTTGGCGGACTGTCAGGAAATCCCGGTGAATTCGGTGATAAACTGCCGGAAATAGGCAAAGTTTCCGTTACGGAAGGTAGTGATCTCAGAATAGACTTAAAGGATGCTGAATTTGTATCTCGCATCGATTCCCGTTATCCTTTTTCTGTTAACACTACAAATAAGATACAGACCTACAAATATGGTCTTAAAATCGAGGGTACCGAGCTTGTTATGCCGGCAGCGGAAGTCTTAAAGGCAGTTTCCAGAGCTCAAGCCGACGGAAACGGAACAAAATCGTTTTATATCAAAGTAAATGCTCGCGGTTATGCACAGCTGCATATAGACGTGGACGTATTGGCTAAGAAGGTTCCAAATACTCCGGATCAACCCACACCTCCAAATAAACCGAGCAACGGCAACACACAATCGCTCAATATTTCGGCAAGTTTCAGCAAGGTATCATGGCCTGCAAATACATACATGTTGAACTTAACTGAAAACGGCAGTATAAATGAGGCTTATATGAGAGCAATTACCGCTGTAAAAATAAAAGATACTGTATTGAATAAGGTTTCATATATCAACGGAGCAAATCAGTGCACTATAGGTGAGAGCGACGGTTATATCAAGATGGAGCTGCCGGAATCTGTTATTAATGCAGGAAAGACAGTCATATCAATAGAAGCTGAAGGCTATAAGACACTGAATATAACTGTAGATCCGGCTAACCCCGGCTCGGCTGCGGAAATTATAACGGATAATGCCGAAAGTACACCTGCCGTAAAGGAATTGCCGCAGATCACTCCAAGCTTGTCAAAAGAATTCAGCTTAAATGATCCGATCTACAGATTGACTCTGACTTCACCATACGGAAACGGCGATGATTATATAAACGCTATTCAGTCAATTACTGCAAACACCAAGGCTATGCAGAAAAACAGCATGGTTTTAAGCGCTAATCAGTTCAGCTGCGCTGCTACGGACGGATTTATTAAAATGCAGTTTGACGGAGAAACGGTTAATGAGCGTCAAATCAAGCTGGAGATTGTAGCTGCAGGTTATCCTACAGTGTATATTGATCTGAATCTGGACACTGAGCAGGCAAGCATTTCAGGCTCCGGCTCAACGGTTGCACCTACAAAGAAAGCTCTACCGTCCTTCACTCCTACTTTGGAGAAGAACTTTTTCGGTTCTTCCTACAAGCTCAATCTTGATCCGGGTCGCAGCGGTGCATTCAAAGAGTTTTTTGAGGACATCGTTTCTGTAACGGCAAACGGTACTCCGCTTGAAAAAGTTTCATACTTCCCACAAAATAATCAGTTCTGCATTCGCGATGTAGACGGTTTCATCGAGTTGGGCTTAGACGGCAATATTTCAAGTTCAGAACTCGTTACATTGGAGGTTATAACAAACAACTATACCAATGCCGTATTTGAATTGAACTTATCCGCAAAAACGGCTGTATTAAAAACACAGTAAGCTTATCTTCATAAATAAGCAAGGACTGTCGTTGATATGACCTCTGTCAAGTAGACAGGTCAAATATCTAAAACAGGATGCTCTAAATCAGTCGCACGATTGTGTGCGGCTGATTTTTTATGCACACCGTTCAGCTTTGTATTTCTCAATGCATTTATTCTTTTTTAGCAATCTAATTACAAAAACCTCCATAAGCAATTTCAATTTTATACTTTCTTTTGCTTATGGAGGTTCAAATAAATTCAATCTCCAAATTTGAATATGTTATTATATGGAATATCTTTTTTTGTTATAAATTCACTTATTTCAAAAGTCGATTTATTTATTTTAAGGATTTTCCCTACAGGCTTAATGTTAGCATTTCTATTTACAGTTACATATCCTTACAGACTGATCATTCGGTGATTTGGTTTATATTCTATACTTTCAATTAAAGAGTTACCTTAGCTCCGCAATTTGAATTGGAAATAAAAAGATTTATTCAGATATTATAAACCTCTCTTGCATTTTTAAAAGTCTTTTCCAAAACCTCCTGCTCCGAAACACCTTTAAGCTCCGCTATTTTTGTCACAACATATTTAAGATTCAAAGATGAATTTCTTTTACCTCTGTTAGGAACCGGTGCAAGATAAGGTGCGTCCGTTTCAAGAACCAAGTGTTCCAAAGGGATTTTTTCAACGGTTTCTTGCAGCTTTTTAGCGTTATTATAGGTAACCACTCCGCCTATTCCTATATAATATCCCATTTTCACGTATTCCTTGGCTGTTTCGTATGAATAGGAATAACAGTGTATTATTCCTTTCATATCAGCTGCATAGGTTTTTATAATATACAAAGTATCCTTTGATGCCTCTCTGCTATGTATAACCACCGGCAGTTTCTTTTCCTTGGCTATTTGCAGCTGTAATATAAACATTTTTTTTTGCAAATTTTTGATCTCATCTTCCTTATCCCAATAATAATCAAGTCCTATTTCACCTATCGCAACCACCTTTCTTCCTTTTGAATTTTTCCTTATAAAGTCTAAATCATCTGATTTTGCATTTTTCACTTCACTTGGATGTATGCCGATAGTGGAATAGATAAATTCATATTTATCGGATAAGTCAAGGGAAAGCTTTGATGTTTTAATGTCACATCCTATCTCAACCAAGGCATAAAAATCATTACTCAGGGTATTAAGCAACTCTTTCCTGTCATTATTAAATTGTTTATCCGTATAATGAGCATGTGTGTCTATGTAAAGCTTTCGCATATTTAACCCGCCTTATTATATAATTAAAAATAATTGTACCAGTTTAACTAATCTATGTAAAGACAAAAAGAAAACATATTATAGCGGTATCAAATCAGTCACCACAAAATCCAATTTTTGATCGCAATCCTCGGTTTCCACCTTGTCGCAGCGTTGCTCTTCAAAAGCAACCCCTATAATACTCCTGTGTCTGCCCCTATGCTCACGTAAATATCTGTCATAATATCCGCCGCCATATCCAATCCTGTTTAAATCATCATCAAATCCGAGAAGCGGAACAATCATGAGACTGTTATGAGCATCCGTATCATTTTCTATTCTTTTCGCAATACCGGCATCAGGCTCTAAAATCCCCATTTTGTTTCTTATAAGAGTGTTTATATCATCAACAAAATAAAAATTCATTGTCCTTCCTTCAACTCTTGGAAGCGCAATCTTTATTTTATTGCCAAGCAATCTTTTCATCAAACCGAAAATATTCACCTCATTGTTAAATGATGCAAAAGCAAATACTGTTTCAAAACCATAATAAGAAATCATATCAAAAAGTTTATTTTCTATAATCAATGATTTCGCGATTAAATCGCCATTTTTAATACTGTTTCTGATTTTAATTAATTCTTTTCTTTGAATTTTTTTACTTTCAGCACTCATAAAATCACCATAATTTAAGTTTATCTGCAAGTCTTACAAGCTTCGCTCCTTTCGGGAACTGATGAAGCTCTTTTTTTCTTATAATTCCAAGCTTAATAATCAAAATAAAATAGATAAAAATTGATAATAGTATAGAAAATATCGTGGCTATCCCGTTTTTCTTTCCTGATACAAGCATAGCCAGTTTATAAGAGCCGAATGTGAACAGTCCCATAATCACCGATGCAAACATAGGTAAAATATAAATTCTTGCTATATTTTGTCTGTAGCCCGTCTTTCTTCTTAGAGTAATTGAATTAAGTATTGCAACCAAAAGCATAAATATAATATTTGCAATAAGCATGGCATATATCGAAAGATTAGTTGTCTCAAGCAAAACCTTAAAGATGACAAGCTGTACGACAAGAGCTGCAATCGTATTTATAATGGGTGCTTTCATAAAACCCAATCCCTGTAAAAAACCCGTGGATAATGTGGACATAGCCGTGAATACTACCACAATAGCCGCATATTTCAACATATCCCCCGCCATATTTTGTGACTCTACACTGCCGTTAAAAAGCATATCGATGATAGGCCCTGAAAGAACACTTAAACCCACAACACAGGGTATTGTAAATATCATTACCATTTTTACGGTGTTGTTAAGCTTTTTATTTATTATTCTTTTATTGTCGGAATTTGCACTTGATACAGACAGAGTCGGAATTACCGATGCCGCCATAGAGCTTGCCATAGCTATAGGCACATTACAAAGCAGCCTGTATTTTCCGCTGAATATCCCCCACAGGCTTTCATATTCGGAGGGCTTAATCCCCTTTCCTGAAAGAGTATTGTAAAAAATTGCCTGATTCAATATGGTATTTAAATTATAAACAGCCGTACTCAGTATAATCGGAAAGATAGTAAAAAGTAAGATCTTAAGCATATAGCCGTAGCTTGAATCCTCGAAGCCTTTCTGTTTTTTCATTAATATTTTTATACCGTGTATAAAAAAACATATAGAAATAGAAAGATAAAACAGTCCTACCAAAGCTCCCGTCAAGGTCCCGACAGTTCCTCCGGTTGCTCCGTAGGCATACTCAAGGTCTACCTGCATTTCCATCTCATTAGCCCTAAGTCCATAATTAAACAATAAATATGCCGATAAAACACTGACCACAGCATTAACTATCTGCTCTATAATCTGCGAAACGCTTGTCTGTACAGTGGTTCCCGTACTCTGAAAAAATCCTCTCATCACACCCATAAGTGAAACCGCAAAAATTGTGGGTGCTAAAACTCTAAGAGCCATTGCACTCATAGGAGATTTTAAAAAACCTCCCGCCAAAAAATCAGCTCCAAAAAATGTGAGTGTCGCAAAAAATCCGCCCACAACAACGGCAAAAACAAGACTAAGCTTAAAAAATTTATATGCCGAATGAAAATCTCTGTTTGCAAACATCGGAGATACTATCTTGGATATCGCCATTGGCAAAGTATAGGTGGATATCAGCAATATTATATTATAAATCTCAAAGGCTCCTGAATATAAGCCGTTACCTCTATCTCCTATTATTTCCGTCATAGGTATTCTATAAAGCATACCGACTATTCGGACAAAAAAAGATGTAACGGCAAGTATTGAACCGTGCTTTATATACTTATCTCTATTTGACTGTTGCAATTTTATCCCCTTTATCAGTTTATCTTAATTTTGCTGATCTTATCATTTATCGCTATACATACGAAGGTCCTGCCCTTATTTATCTTTATTTCATTACCTGTAAAGCTGTCATAATAACGTGTTCTGCCGTCAACATATCTCCATTTGATGTTCTCATATCTGCCGTTTGTAAAATAATAACCCTGACCTTCTCCGGTTTCTCTGATATCCCATCTGCCGAGCTTATCAAAAACTCTTCCGTCAGTGAAAGAAACTATAACATTCTTAAACATCAATTCTTCGTTATTATTTTTATCTTTCATTAAAGAACCGTACTGATAACGCTTGTATACCTTGTTTTTTTCGTCATACTCAAAATAAGGCTTGTTTATATGATAAACCTCGCTTAAATCAATCTTATTTGCAATTCCCGTATTTTCCGTCGTTGCAATATTACCGTCATCTTCATTAAAAAGGAATATATTTTTATTTTTCACATCTTCCTTTTTTTCATTTCTCATATTCGTTTTTTTCAGATATTCCAATATCTTAGCTCCTGATGTAAAACAATTATGCGGAGCCTTTATATCATTGGTCCTGTAAATAGTATAGTCTTTCCACAGCATAGTGATATTGTTGTCGGAATTTAATAATTTTCTGGCATTATAGGCTTCTCCCACATGAACACAGATAGCATCGAACTCTTCACAATATCTGATATAATAGGTTCTTGCACTCCTGATAGAGCCTATTTTTTCCACTTTATCATAATCATCAAAAATAGCCAAGAATCTTGTGATATAGCCCTCTACCGGCACCTCATAAATTATAGACGCAGACGACAACCCGGAATGCGGTGTCGCAGGTTTGAGATTATTTATCATTACCGCAATAGGTCTTCTGTTTACCTTTTCCTTATCAATTTGAAGTCCCGTTAAAGAGCTTACATTCTTCTCGTCTTCCGCTCTTTTTTCTTCCTCTATCCTTTTTCTTTCTTCCTCAGCCTTTTGTTCCTGTAACATCTCATTTTTTTGATCTTCAACATCTATTTCTATCTGTTTGATTTCATCTGCTGCATTTTTTTCTCTATTTACGCAGGAAACCGAAATAAGACAAAAAAGTCCCGTTATTAATATTATTTTAAAACTCTTCCTGTTAATCATCTTGTAATACCCAGACTTTCTAATATAGCAGTCTGCTTCTCCCTCATTATTTTTTCATCTCCCTCATTTTCGTGGTCATATCCTATTAAATGCAAAATACTGTGAACCACTAAAAAAGAGAACTCTCTTTTTATACTATGTCCGTACTCCATAGACTGAGAAACTACTCTATCGCTTGATATTATCATGTCTCCAAGAATAAAATCTCCCGTATCCTGATTAAAATACTTGCAGTCATTAAAATCAATATTTGAAAAATCCCCCGCTCTTTTAAATTCCAATACCGGAAAGGATAAAACATCTGTTTCCTTATCAATCCCGCGAAACTCTCTGTTAAAAAATCTTATTCCGAAATTATCCGAAATAACCACGCTGATTTCTGTTTTAATACCATCAAGTGCCTCGGAAACCACTGCATTTTTTAATGTTGCAGCCACCAGCTCCTCCACCAAATGCTCCATGTCAAATCCAAAATCAAACTCTATCTCATTTTCAATTATTACACTCATTTTCAATTTTTCCTTAAGTATTTTTTATCTCTTTTCAATAAATTTTCGCTGTTTTTCAGCTCGAACTCCTCATAAGCCTTTACTATCCTTTGTACTAAATGATGCCTTACAACATCTCTATTCGTAAAATGGCAAAACTCAATGTCCTCAATATTTTTTAACACTGCAGATGCTATATCAAGCCCCGATGTCACATCTGTCGGCAGATCCTTTTGAGTATTATCTCCGGTAATCACTACTTTGCTGTTAAATCCTATTCTTGTTAAGAACATTTTCATCTGTGCCTGAGTGGTATTTTGAGCCTCGTCCAATATAATAAAAGCATTATCTAAGGTTCTTCCTCTCATATAAGCAAGAGGAGCGACCTCAATTAAATTCTTTTCCATATTTTTAATCACGTTTTCAGCTCCCATAAGTTGATAAAGCGCATCATATAACGGTCTTAAATACGGGTCGATCTTGCTCTGTAAATCACCCGGTAAAAATCCCAGCTTTTCTCCAACCTCTATCGCCGGTCTTGTCAGCACTATTCTGCCGACTTCTTCATTCTTGAAAGCCTTGACTGCCATAGCCATAGCAAGATATGTCTTTCCCGTACCTGCCGGTCCTATTCCGAACGTGATCATATTTTTATTTATAGACTCCACATATTTTACCTGACCGAATGTTTTAGGTCTTATCGGCTTTCCATAAAGCGTATGGTAAATTACTTCATTATCAATTTCAGAAACCTTTGACAGCTCCTCATCACTGTTCGAAATAAGATAGTCTATCTGTTGCATACCTATATCATTACCTTTTTTAGCCATTTCGACAAGCTGCTCTATAATCCTCTTTGCCCTTACGGTATTTTTAGGTTCTCCTTGTATCTTAAGCTCATCATTTCTAATGGTCAGTTTTACCTTTAATTCGTCTTCAAGCCTTTTAACATTTACATCAAAGCTGCCAAAAACATTTTGCTCGTATGCCGCTATAAAATCCATACGAGTTTCAACAAATCCCATAGGCATATCTCCTTTATTTTTTACATTAACTATGATAGCATTTTTTCAGCAAATTTCAAGCTTTTATTAGTTATTTTTGTTTTCAAACCGGGTCTCTTAAATTATTAAAGCTCGACACCGTTCAGGTATCGAGCTTTTTTATCAATTTGACAATTTAATTTTTGTCCTTTGTATCAGCACTATTATCGTCTTTAGCGGCATCACTTTCGGTTTTTTCAGCTCCTTCAGTTTTTTTAGTATCTTCAACATCAGATTCTTCTGTTACAAGCTCATCACCCTCAGAATCATCTGCAGCTCCATCATCTGAAGGCTCAAGCTTACCGTCTTTTACCATATTCTTATATTCATCCTTGCTGACCTCTTTAATGTCGGCGTTTGCAACAACAAAATCAACCACCTTTTTCTGTAAAATATTATCAATTACAGTGTCGTCAGCCTTAGCATCATCAAATGCCTTTTCATCGGCAAAGGCCTTTCCCTCACCGATCATATTTTTCTTTTCTTCAGCAAACTCCTGTGCAGTAATCTTCATATTTTCTTTCTTTGCAATACCGACGATAATCATTCTCATCATCACCGTGTTCTTAGCATTTTCGGTAATTGCCTCATCAGTTAAGCCGTACTGTTCTTTTAACTGTTCAACAGTAATATTCATACTTTCGGCATAAGGCTTATATAAATATTCATCAAGATCCTTTTTTGTATCCTCTATGAGCTTTTCCGGAAAACGTCTGACCATTGAAAACTTGGCAACACTGCTTAGAGCCTCGTTTCTTAAATTCTGATCGGCGGTTTTATCAAGATTTTCAATCATATCTTTTTTTATCTTTTCAATCCACTCGTTCACCGTTTTTACATCAGTATTATCAGCAACATCTTTATCCCTTAAAACGCCGTTAACATTAATCACAAAACGAGCCGGCTTTCCCGCCATGTCGGCGGCATGATAATCCTTAGGGAAAGTTACATTCACATCAAAACCCTTATCTCCTACATGATGTCCAATAAGCTGTTCCTCAAAGCCCGGAATAAAGGCTCCACTACCTATACCTAATATAAAACTCTTTGAAGTAGTATTTTCAGACGATTTTTTGGATCCATCCACAAATCCTTCAAAATCAATGTTGACAATATCTCCGTTTTTAATAACCTCATTTTTATCGGTGGTAAACTTATTGTCCTTAAAAGAGGACGCCTCTGTCATCATTCTTAAATAAACGCTCTTTTCATCTTCAATAACGGACTTTTGCCTATAAAGCTCAACCCCCTTATATTTACCGAGTTTAATGAGATCGCTCAAAGCATAATTTAATTTTAACTCTCCTGTTGTCTGCGTAATCTTTTGATCTCTACTCAAAGAAAAATTGGCATCTCCACAAGCCGCTGTCATAACAAGTGCCGCACCTAATAAAGCAATTAATAATTTTTTCATCATCACATTTTCCTTAATCTTATAGTTTTATTTACGTTTCTTATGATTATTTCCTCTTTTAACCACCTGAGCCTTAGGCTTTTTTATCTCCTCATCTGTCTTTTTAGAATTTTCTTCAATCTTTTCTTTCACAGCCTGCCTGTTTTCCTCCTGTCTTTGTCTAACCTGGGCCCTTTTCTCAGCTTTTTCTTTTTTAAGCTGTTCCTCCTGTTCAGCCAATTTTCTATTGAGCTTTTTTTGCTTTATTTTTTCAAAAAAGCTCATCTTTTTTTCAGGCCTTTCAATTGATCCTCTAATACCTTTAACGTCCAGCAAATAAAGTCCGCTTACCCCCGCCTTTACCTCTTTTTTTATCGGTACAATTTCAAAAACCTTATAATCACAGATAAAAGACATTACTTTTTGTCCGATCTTAGCCTTGACAATATACATCTTGGAACGCCTGTAAAGCTTTGGCAGACTATCAATCACGCTTTGAGGAAAACCCGCCTGCGTGACTCTCATTTTTTTCTTGTCAATTATAAGCATAGTGTACTCCTGCCTGTTGGCCTCAAGCATCTTTTGGCTCTGCTCCTGCTTTTTTTGCAAATGCCTGCCTAAAAAGAACAGGACAACAAGTGATACAAGCATTACCGCCAATGTAATAATAAGCACCAACACAGCTTTAGACATCAAAAGGTTGGAGTATAGGTATATCATCAAAAAAATCCCCCTTTAATAAAGTTTACTGTATAGAATTAAGAACAGCCTCCTCCTGATTGTCAATGTGCTTTTCCGCAATCTTCGTTGCGTTTCTGACATCTCTGTTTACAATAGCATTTACCAACTCCTCATGCTCCTTTACAAGCATTATATGAGAAGTTTTGTCCTTAATATATTCCATTCTGTATCTATACATCTGCTCACGCAAATTATTCAATATTCCGATTAATTTCGGATTGTTTGTAGCATTATAAATGGTATCGTGAAACTTAACATCAGCCTCTGCCACCTTGGTCAAATCATCGGAATTAATTACATCTTTAAACTGCTTAAGCGCAGTTCTTAATTGCATTACTCCGTCCTGAGTAATATTTTTGCAAGCCTTGGTAACCGCCAAAACCTCCAGAACTCTTCTAATCTCAAGCACATCTCTGATACTCTTTACAGTGATCTGTGCCACCTTGGCTCCTCTTCTGGGATACATGACTACCAAACCCTCAAGTTCAAGCTTTCTAATAGCCTCTCTAACCGGCGTACGACTTACCCCAAGCTTCTTGGCAAGTGTCAACTCCATAAGCCTCTCATTCGGATTCAAATCGCCTCGAAGTATGGCCTTTCTTAATGTATTAAACACTACATCTCTAAGAGGGAGGTTGTCATCCATTTCTAAAACTAAATTATCTTCCATAAATCAAACTCCACTTCCAAAATGCACTGTTGTTTTTTGCACGCACAAAACATTATACCAATGTTTTTGAAAAAAACATCTGTGACATATTTCTTGTTTTCATCTTTTTGTAACAACGATCTGCGCTTTCAAAATCGTCAAATAACGCAAATACTGCCGAACCGCTACCGGTTACCATAGTTCTTAAGGCTCCATTTTCTAAAAAGCATTTTTCCAGTTCCACAATTTCAGGAACCGTTTCTTTAGCAATTTCTTCAAAGTCATTGCTTAAAAATTTCAAGTAAGTGTTGTCATTATTCTTAAAGCTTTCCAATATATCTTCAAGGCAATCCACACCTGATTCCAACTTTTTTTTGTCATATAGGCAAAAGGCTTCCTTAGTGGATATTCTTTTATTCGGAACCGCCAACAGCACATACTTTTTTAAAGCATAAGGTATAGTCTTTAATTCTTCTCCAACCGATGTGGCTTTCACAAGCCCTCCTGTTAGGCAAAATGGTATATCAGCTCCGTATTTAACCGCAAAGTCCGACAACTCTTCATTCGACAGCCCAAGCTCAAAATACATATTTAACCCTAAAAGAGCTGCAGCTGCATCGGAGCTTCCTCCTGCAAGTCCCGCCATAACGGGAATTCTCTTTATTATCTTAATATTTACAGAGCTTTTTACTTTGTATCTTTTAAGAAAATCGGAAGATATCCTATAAACGATATTTGACTTCATTTCAATATCATTTAATATATTCAGCTCCTCATCGTACATAAATACTGTCAGCTCGCCTCTTTCATCATCTAAAACGGATATCTGAATGTCATCGTGCAGAGAAATTTCCTGCATTATCATTTTTAAGTTATGATAATCATCAGTCCTCTTATTTTCTATTCTCAGATACAGATTGATTTTTGCATAAGCCGGCAAAATTATCGTATTTTTATTTTGTACCAAATATTCTATCTCCCGCATCTCCAAGCCCCGGAACAATATACTTGTGCTCATTTAATTTTTTATCTAATGCGGCTATAAAAATATCAACATCAGGGTGATCCTGATTCATTCTTTCTATACCCTCCGGAGCAGCAATTATACACATAAGTCTTATGTTTTTAACGCCCTTGTTTTTTAGCATTGTAATCGCCGCAGAGGCTGAACCTCCTGTAGCGAGCATCGGATCCGTGACAAAAACATCTCTGTTCGCACAATCTGACGGCAACTTACAATAATATTCAACCGGCTGAAATGTTTCCGGATCTCTATATAACCCTATGTGTCCGACTTTAGCTGCCGGGATCATAGTTAAAATCCCGTCCACCATTCCAAGACCGGCTCTTAATATAGGAACAACCGCCATTTTCTTTCCATAAAGCTCTTTTACCTTCGTTTTACAAATCGGTGTTTCTATTTCTATCTCTTTTAGCTGCAAATCTCTTGTAGCCTCGTAACACATAAGCATCGATATTTCCCCGATTATGGTTCTGAAATCCTTGCTCCCGATATTCCTTCTTCTAATAATCCCCACCTTATGTTGTATTAAAGGGTGGTCCATTACAATAACCTTGGACATAAAATACCTCCCTAACCGCTTAATTATACATTTATTTATTATAAAAATCAAGATGTACTTTTTAAAAACATTTATTTTTTATTCCTGTATAGATCAGCAAATTTCGTATATTGCGGATTCCAAGAAAGCTCTATCGGTCCTATAGGTCCATTTCTTTGTTTTGCAATAATTATCTCAGCCACATTTCTTTTTTCAGTTTCAGGTTCGTAATAATCTTCTCTATAAATAAACATTACAATATCGGCGTCCTGCTCTATGGCTCCGGATTCTCTTAAATCCGATAACATAGGTCTGTGATCGCCCTTTCTTTGCTCCACCGCCCTACTTAACTGCGATAATGCAATTATCGGAATTTCAAGTTCTCTTGCAAGAGTTTTCAATGATCTTGATATAGCCGATACCTCGCTTTGCCTGTCCTTCCCGTTTCCGCTCATAAGTTGTAAATAGTCTATTACAACCAAGCCCAAATTATGATCAAGCTTATATTTTCGGCACTTACTTCTAAGCTTATCTATGCTGATGCCTGAGGTATCATCAATTATTATATTGGATTCAGCCAAATCCACCGCCTTATTCACAAGTTCCGCATAATCACTGTCACTTACACTGCCGTCTCTTATATTTTTCATACTCACATTGGCACTTGAGGCAAGCATCCTTTGTACCAGCTGTTCCTTTGACATTTCAAGGCTAAAAACCGCTGTAACTATGTTTTCTTTCATTGCCACATGCTGTGCTATATTTAAAGCAAAAGCGGTCTTTCCCATAGACGGTCTTGCAGCAATTAATATAAGATCGGATTTTTGCAGACCAGACGTTTTATCGTCAAGGTCCTTAAAGCCCGTAGATATTCCTGTAATATGCCCCTTGTTCTTAGCCAATTCATCTATTCTTAAAAGCACAGCCTCGGTTATCTCTTTAATCGGAGTATAATCTGAAATATGCTTGTTTTGTGCTATTTCAAAAATTTGTCTTTCCGCAATATCGACAATCTCTTCGGTGCTTTTTGCCGCCACAAAGCAATCATTTGAAATTATCTCGGCAGCCTTAATCAATCTTCTTAAAATCGCCTTTTCTCTTACTATCTCAGCGTAGGCTACAGCATTTGTGCTTATCTGAACGACATCCTGTAAATCGCCCAAAAATTTAACATTTGCAATGCTCTCTTCTACGCCCATCGAGTTAAGTCTATCAATAAGTGTTATTAAATCGGATTCCTTTTCAGCCTCATAAAGACCCACTAAAGCCTCGAAGACTATTCCGTTTGCTCTGTCGTAAAAGTCCTCTTTTGAAATAATATCCTTTATATCGACAACCCATTTACTATTTAACATAATAGAGCCCAGAACAGCTTTTTCAGCCAGACTGTCGTGAGGCGGAATTCTTCTTATAGGCTCTTCCATTTTCATTCCTCTCCTATTATGATTTTTAAGTCGGCTGTTACGTCGGGATGCAGCTTTATGGGAACATTAAATTCTCCCGTCGTTTTTATAGGATTTTCAATTACAATTTTTCTTTTATCAATATCTATCTTATGCTGCTTATTTAGATCCTCTGACACCTCCTTGCTTGTAATGGAGCCGAAACTCTTGCCATTGTCTCCCATTTTTATTGTAAGCTTTACACTTATTTTTTCTATTTCCGCCTTTTTTTGCTTTGCCTCCTCTAAAATCTCAAGTGCAAGCTCTCTTTCTTTTTCCTTTCTTTTTTCCAGCTCATAAAGGTTTTGTTTGTTGGCCTCCACTCCAAGACCCTTCTTTAATACAAAGTTTCTTGCATATCCGTCGCTCAACTTCACTACATCATCCTTTTTACCCACACTTTTTATGTCGCTTAAAAGTATTACTTCCATTATATTTCTCCTTTATCTCTAAGACTTAGTAAAAGCTCCTTTAATTCCTTCTTTACTTCCTCAAGATCTTTTTCTTTTTGAGCCCCGGCAATATTCAGGTGTCCGCCGCCTCCCATTTTTTCCATTATTATCTGAACATTTATTTCATCTATTGATCTTGCACTGATAAATGTCTTGTCATTATAGGTCGACAACACAAATGATGCCTTTATTCCAATTATATTAAGCAGCTCATTTGCAGCCTGTGCTCCCACTATTGTAGGACTTTTCAAGCCATCGCTGTTTAAAGTGCCTATCGCAAAATCTTCCAGGAACACCTCCGCTTTGCTGATAGCATCAGCCTTCGATTTATAGGCATTTATCTCGTCTCTGAACATCTTTCGAACCCTAATTACATCAGCTCCGTTTCTTTTAAGATATGCAGCCGCCTCAAATGTTCTCGCTCCCGTCTTTGCACTGAAATTATTCGTATCTATCACTATTCCGGCATAAATACAATCCGCCTCGGATGGCTTTAATTTTATAGAGTCGCTGAAATATTGTAAAACCTCCGCCACCATTTCGCTTGCAGACGAAGCGTAGGGTTCAATATATGATAATTCCGCATTTCTAATTACATCCTCTCCCTGTCTGTGATGATCAAATACCACTATATGAGAGGTAAGATTTAATAGCTCGGGACAATCGGTATAAGACGGTCTGTTTGTATCCACCACTACAAGCAGGGTATTTTTATCGGTTATTTCAATAGCCTTTTCACTGTTCAAAAACATATCCTTGTCATATTGAGGATTGTTTAAGAACGGTTCTATCATACTTTCTATAGATGTAGAAACGGTATTTATGACAATAGATGCCTTTTTTTGTATGGTAAGAGCAGCCCTATATACGCCCATTGCCGCTCCGAAACAGTCAACATCCGTCATCTGATGCCCCATTATTATTACCTGATCGGTATTAGTCATCAATTCCTTTAAAGCATGTGCCTTTACTCTCGCCTTTACCCTTGTATGTTTTTCCACGGATTGCGAATTTCCGCCATAATAGGTTGTTCTTTCATTGCTCTTTATTACGCATTGATCTCCGCCTCGACCAAGTGCCAAATCCATAGCCATTCCGGCATTTTCGCTTGCACGCAATAAATTATGCTCATTCAAACCAAGTCCCATACTTATGGTAACCGATATTTCATTGCCGATATTTAATGTCTTTACATCTTCTAAAATTTCAAATCTTCCGGCTATCAGCTCATCAAGTCTGAGTCTTTTAAATATTACAAAAAATTTATCCTTATCAAGCTTTTTTACAATTCCGTCTATTTCAATAAAATATTTTGTAATTTTTCGCTCAACCAATGCCAGCAAAAGAGATTGTCTTACCTCCTCTATACTTGACATCAGCTCCTCATAATTATCAATATAGATAAGAGCTACCACCGGCTTTTGCTCATTTAACGCACGCATAGACTCTTTTAGCATCGTTTCGTCAAAAAGATAAACCGTATAGCTGTCGGCATCGTGATTTTTAACCGGCAGGTTTCTGATCAGCTGTAATCTTATCTGCCTGTCCTCAATCTCAATTTCATATTCCGTGCTTGTTCCTTTTTTCGGCAATTCATCTAATTCAAGCATAGGCAAACAACTGATTATAGGTCCGTGAAAGCTTTTGTCCTTTTTCACAAGTCTTCTGAATGCCTTGTTAGTCCAAATTATATCAAGCTTTTCGTCCAAAATGGCATAAGCCACGGAAAACTCCTCCAACAGCTCTCCTTGAACACCATTATAATAGTCAATATTATAAATCATCGTATCATAGAGCTTCTTAAGTCCTCTGATATATATAAATGTTGAAACCCCGATAAAAATAATTGAAATGACTAAAAAAATCCAGCCCGTATCCAAATCATAAAGCATTGTAATTATGGACAGCAAAATAAGCAAAATACTCATAAATATATGAGCCGTCAAAATAGATTTTCTCTTTAGAATAAGTTCTTTCATCCAATAATATCTCTTTCTTAAATTAAAAAAGCGGGAAGCCCATAGTCTTATAGACCTTATTCATCGTAGCACCTGCAGTATCCGATGCTTTCTTACCGTTTTCAACAATTATCTTTATTAATTCGTCTTCGCTGCTATTTAAATCATCAAACCTTTTTTGTAACGGAGTTAATATATCTGCAACCACTTCTCCAACCGCTATTTTAAAATCTCCGTAGCCTCTGCCTGCAAACTCCTTTACTGTATCATCAATACTTATCTTCCTGCATGCTGCATATATTTCTATAAGGTTTGACACCCCGGGCTGACTTTCAACATCATATCTGATCTCTCCTAAAGAATCCGTCACCGCCCTTTTAAACTTTCTTATAACAGTATCTCTATCGTCTGTTAAATGTATACTTGCATTTTTATTATCATCGGATTTTGACATTTTTTTACATGGATCCTGCAAGCTCATTATCCTTGATGCGCTCTTTCCGAAATATGGTTCCGGTATCGCAAATATTTCTTCATTATAGTTATTATTAAACCTGATTGCTATATCTCTTGTGATCTCAATGTGCTGTTTCTGATCCGCTCCAACGGGAACTATATTTGTCTGAAATAATAAGATATCCGCAGCCATTAAAACGGGATAGGTATAAAGACCCACATTGATATTCTTACCTGCTTTCATCGCCTTATCCTTAAACTGGGTCATACGATTTAATTCGCCCATATAGGTGCTACAACTCAAAACCCACGCTAATTGGCTGTGTGCCGGCACCTGACTTTGAAAATATATACAACTTTTTTTAGGATCAATACCTGCAGCTATATATAATTTCATCAGATCCAGAGCCTTTTTTGCAAAAATATTTCTATCCTGGTTTATGGTGATTGAGTGTAAATCAACCACACAATAATAGCTTTCATACTTAAGGCTCAGATCAATCCAATTAGCCAATGCTCCCAGATAATTGCCTAAAGTAAGTGATCCTGTAGCCTGCATTCCGCTAAATAATACTTTTTTACCCATAATCTCTCCTTAAGATTAAATCATATTTTCTTACTTTCCATGTCTCCTTCATTAACAATTAATGCACAGGAAAACTCCGGTAATATAACAAATTCGTTCTCAAGCCTGACATTTTCATCAGTACTTAAATGTATTTTCATCTCTATTTGTTCAATTCTCGGTATTGCCAGTCTTTTATTACCGGCAGACATATTAACAGCTATATAAATCAAATCACTTTTATTTTCGGTTGTAGTTAATGTGGCATTATATAACAAACCGAATGCCCTTGCATTACCCCCCGTAAAGCTGAATGCCATATCCGAATGTAGGGAAATTAAAGGAAGCTTTACAGCCCCTCCGCTCTCAATACTGCTTAAATCGCATGCTAAAATACTGTTGTTTTTTCTAAAGGACACCAGCTTTTTAAAAAATTCTCTGATTTCAAGTCTGTCTTTATTTCCATCATCCCAATCAAACCAGGAAATCAAATTATCTTGACAAAAGGCATTATTATTACCGTTTTGCGTTCTTAATGACTCATCTCCAGCCATAATTAAAGGAATTCCTCTGGATAGCATTAATAAAAACAACGCATTTTTTACGTGCTTATGTCTTAGCTTAACGATTCTTTTTAATTTTGTCTTTCCCTCCACGCCCAGATTAAAGCTGAAATTATAATCTGTTCCATCAAAATTATTAAAACCGTTTTTTTCATTATGCTTTACCTCATATGAAAAACAGTCAAGTAATGTGAACCCGTTGTGCGTAGATAAATAATTTATCTTTTTTCCCGAATCAATCATAAAATGTGATAATAAAGAGTCTACAGCGTATTCATCACCCCTTATAAAACGTCTCGCACTCACCAAAAATCCGTCATTATAGCTTAAAGGAGTTTCATCACCGCCTCTGCCGTCATAGTAGTCCACATATAGTCTCCTGCCGAATAAAAACGGCTCTCCCACCAAAAAATTATAATCAGTACTTGATATATGCACTCCGTCAATATGATAATTAAACAGCCAATATCTTATTACATCTGTTATAAAAGTAGAAGGAACATCTACAAAATAAAATTCAAGAATTACCTCTATACCGTTTTTATGACAGCTCTTAACAAGCTCCTTAAATTCTCTTTCCGGATTTTCTCTATCAAATGCAAATGAATTTTTTATTGCATAATAGTAGGCTTTTTTGTAACCCCAGTAATTGATCCGATTTTTTTTATTTCTGCCTTTGGTCTCACCAAAACATTCCTCTATTTCATCAAACTCGTAAACCGGCATCAATTCAATTTGATTTATTCCGAGCTCTTTTAAATAAGGAATTTTATTTTTAATTCCAAGAAAGGTACCTGCCTCATCAACATCTGATGCCTTGGTAAAGCCTCTTGTATGAATTTTGTAGCTTACCACTTTTTCATCGGCAAGTACCAAAACCCTATCATTCTCCCAGTTAAAGTCATCGTTTTTTAAAAGAAATGTCAGCTCATTTTCAGACCTGCGACTTTTTTTTCTTTGTCCGAACTCATATCTGCCGATTATTCTTTTTGATGTTCTGTTGACTAAGCTTTCCTTACCCAATCTTGCTTCAAAAGCTATTATTTTTTCGATATCCTTTCCTCTTATAAATGCCCCCTTTACTAAAGGCAAGCCGTCTACATCAAAGAGTCTTATCTTTTCCAATATTTCCAAGTCCTTTTCATAAAGATATAAAATACAGGACTTTTTATAATCACTGTTTTTATCCAGAATAAATATGAAGTTTATACCGTCATCTATATATGTTGCGCCCTCTATGATGTTTCTTGCTTTTTGCACTTCTAACGACATTTAAATCTCCTATAAGTAAGCTTTTCAGGCGGCTCTGATCAAATATCAAGCTCAAGCTCCACCGGACAATGATCACTGCCAGTATCCTCCGTGTGAATTTTAGCATCTGTCATATTTTTTTCCAATTTTTCAGACACCACAAAATAGTCTATTCTCCATCCGATATTCTTTTCTCTTGCAGAAAATCTGTAGGACCACCAGCTGTAAACATCCTTCAGATCCTTATAAAAATATCTGAAACTGTCAATAAATCCCGATTCCAGGACCTTAGAAAAGCAAGCTCTCTCCTCATCACTGAACCCGGGATTTTTATGATTGCTTTCAGGATTTTTAAGATCTATTTCCTGATGTGCCACATTCAAATCTCCGCAATAAATCACAGGTTTAATCCTGTCCAAACCCTTTATATACTCTAAAAAAGCCTCTTCATAAGCCATTCTGTAATCAAGCCTTTTTAACTTTTCCTGAGAATTAGGCGCATAAATGGTGATCAAATAAAATTTATCATATTCAAGCGTAATTACTCGCCCCTCATTATCAAACTCTTCTATACCAATACCGTATTTTACGTGTATAGGCTTATGTTTCGTAAAAACAGCAACGCCTGAATAGCCTTTTTTTTGTGCATAATTCCAATAGGTGTGCCAGCTGTCATCTAAAAATGGTTCTATTTGCCCCTCCTGCAGCTTGCTCTCCTGTATGCAAAAAAAGTCGGCATCATATTTTCTAAACACGTCCATAAAGCCTTTTTTCATACAGGCCCTCAGTCCGTTTACATTCCAAGATATTAATTTCAAATCAAATTCCTTTCAAAATCAGGGCATAAAGCTTATTTCAGTTTTCTTTTCTCTGGTCATGAGCTCTTCCACGGACTTTTTGGGATCCTTTTGCAGAAATACAATATTATTTACTTCTGCAATGATAGGCATCTCGACCGCATTACGCTTTGCAAGATTGGCAGCGGCTCTTGCTGTATTTAAGCCCTCAATCACCATTCCCACCTCTTCTTGAACTTTGGATATCTTATGACCCTGTCCGATTAAAAATCCTGCTCTGTAATTCCTACTGTGCCGACTGCCGCAGGTAACGATTAAGTCTCCTATTCCCGACATTCCGTAAAAGGTTTCTATCTTTCCGCCCATTCTTATACCGAGACGTGCTATTTCAGCCATACCTCTTGTGATAAGTGCAGCCTTTGTATTATCTCCACAGCCTATTCCGTCAGCCATACCTGCAGCCAAGGCAATAACATTCTTTAGAGAGCCTCCAAGCTCCACGCCAATAATATCGGAGCTTGAATATATCCTGAAATGCGAATTCATAAAAATGTCCTGAATTTTTTCAGCAAGCAACTGATCCTTGCTTGCAGCAACAACACCTGTAGGTATACCTATAGCCACCTCTTCTGCGTGAGATGGACCCGACATTGCAGCCACCCTTATATTAGATGCCTCCATTTCAATGACCTGTGTCATAGTCTTAAAGGACACATCTTCTATACCCTTGGATACACTTAATACTACCGAATCCTTTTTTATGTATTCGTTCATAGCTCTTGCTGTTTCTCGAACATAGATGGATGGCACGGCACACACCACTATTTCAGGATTTTCCAGAGTTTTTTTCATATCGGTAGTAGCCTTCACATTAGCGGGAAAAATTACACCGGGCAGCTTTTGTTTTTGCTGATGCTCGTTGTTTATCATCTCCGCCTCTCCACTATCAACGGTCCACATAGAGACATCATGACCCATTTTACCCAGCATAATTGCTAATGCACTGCTCCAACTTCCTGCTCCGAGCATAGTTATTTTTGACATTTCTCATTTCCTCCCTTTTCCAAAGATATTAAATCTGTTTTCGTTTCCTTTTATAAGCCTTTTTATGTTTTCCTTATGCTTATATATACCTATAACCACAATAAGTATAATTATTATGTATGTTTCCGTCAAATATCGGCTGTCAAGAGCTGCCGGAGGTCTTGATAAAAGCCCTGATTGCCCGAACAATATAAAAATTAAGGCAAGGCTTGTAAGTCCCAAAATTGATGCAACCGATACATAGCCTGATAATAAAAATATTATTATGAATAATCCCAATGCCACAGCCAATATTCTTATATCCCCTAAAACAAGACACATGCCGCAGGTAGATGCCACTCCCTTTCCTCCCTTAAACTTAAAATAGAAAGGAAAATCATGACCCAATATGGCTCCGAAGCCTATGTACATAACATAATACATATGAGCTTCGACATCGTAATTAGAGGTCGCTTTTAATATACAAATGCCCAGTAAAACAGCTATAACAGTCTTTAATATATCAAGAATCAAGGTAAGCAATCCGAATAATTTGCCAAAAACTCTAAAAGAATTCGTGGTTCCGACATTTCCGCTGCCTTGAGATCTTATATCAACACCTTTCGTCTTTCCCAAAAGATATCCTGACGGAAAAAGACCGAATATATAGCCGAATAATACCAGAAATAATCTAATCACCTTAATTCTCCTCCTTTTTGGATCTAGTAATTATCCTGATAGATGTTCCCTTGAAAGAAAAGGCATCTCTTAGCCTGTTTTCCAAATACCTCTCGTAAGAAAAATGCATAAGCTCCTTGTCGTTTACAAAAACCACGAAAGTAGGAGGAGAAATCGCCACCTGTGTCATATAATAAATTCTAAGTGCTCTACCCTTATCGTGCGGCGGCTCCACCGCCGCTACGGCATCCGATAAAACCTCGTTTAAGACACCTGTAGGTACTCTCATCTTGCAATTGTCAAGCACCGTATCTATAAGGCTGAAGAGCTTTGTAACTCTCTGACCTGTCTTTACGGAAATAAATAAAACCACGGCATATGGTGCAAAGGATAATACCCTTTCTATATCTTTTGTAAATTTGTTCACGGAGCTGTTATCCTTTTCGACGGCATCCCACTTATTTACCGCCACTATAAGACCTTTCCCATCCTCATGCACTATTCCTGCAATCTTGGCATCCTGCTCGGTAATTCCCTCGGTCGCATCAATAAGTAAAACAGCCACATCACTTCTTTTTACCGATGCTACAGTTCTAAAATTACTATAACGCTCTATATCATCCTTTACCTTGCTTTTTCTTCTAAGTCCTGCCGTATCTATAAATAAATACTCTTTTTTATCATATCTGACCGAAGAGTCTATTGCATCTCTTGTGGTTCCGGCAATATCGGATACAATAAGCCTTTCTTCATTAAGCAAAAGGTTAATAAGTGAGGACTTACCTACATTAGGTTTTCCGATTACTGCAATTTTAGGTATTTCGTCTTCCGAATTCTCATCATTGTCTAAAAGCGGCATATCTTCAACCACCTTGTCAAGCATATCTCCAAGTCCGAGCTTTCCCCTTGATGACACGGGGTACGGCTCCCCTATTCCGAGATTATAAAACTCATACACATCCGGCATATACTTCTCAAAGCTGTCTACCTTATTTACCACAAGAACGACCTTTTTATTCGATTTTCTAATAATATCCGCTACTCTAAAATCCGTATCCACAACGCCCTGCCTGACGTCGGTAATAAACAGTATGACATCAGAAAGCTCTATTGCCGCCAAAGCCTGCTCTCTCATTCTTTGCAGCATATAGTCATCAGTTTTAGGCTCAATACCGCCTGTATCGATTAAGACAAGCTCTCGTCCCGCCCAGTCTATCTCACCGTAAATTCTATCCCTTGTAACTCCCGGAGTATCCTTTACTATGGCTACGTTACTGCCGATAAGGGCATTAAACAAAGTCGATTTGCCGACATTGGGTCTACCGACAATAGCTACCACTTTTTTACTCATATGTCAAAATTCCTATTCTTTTAGATATTATCCTTATATTATAAAAGCAATACCGATTTATGTCAATGAAGATAAAATTAAAAGTTTATTTTATAACCCTCCATACTTCAGGTACTCATCTCTTATTCTCTTCTTCTTTTCAAGATCCATACTATTTAAAGCTTTATTAAGCTGTGCCAGTACTGTTTCTTTATCCTTATTAAGAACTCCCCTTACATGAACATAGTTTGAAACGTGGTTACTTCTTACAACACTGTCATGAAGCTGAAGACCCTCAATTAAGCTTTTCGTTTCAAATACTATCTCTTCAGCGGTAAGCTCCTCAAAATCTCCTCTTATAGCCTCCTCATAGATTTCCGTGCCCCTTTGTATTGAAAGGGTCATAAGCCCTAAATAATCCGGATTTACAGCGTTTAACACTCTGATAGAGCCTTCCACATGCTCCTTGCTGTTTTTAACACCGCCAAGTCCCATAATAAGAGTAGTCGAAAGCTTAATTCCTGATTGTCTTATCTTACATCCCGCCTCAATAATTTCATTCGCACTTGCCCTTTTTTTTATGTTTTTAAGCACGATATCACTGCCGCTTTCCACTCCTAAATACGCTATTTTAAGTTTTTTTTCAAAAAGAACTCTTAATTCATCTACACTCTTTAATAAAATAGACTTCGGGGAGGCATAGATCCCCACCCTGTCAAGATTAGGAAACAGATAATTAATATAATCAAGGATTTCCGCCAACATATTAAACGGCATAATTAAAGCATCTCCATCAGCAAGAAATATTTTATCTATCTCTCCGTAATAATGATGAGCCTCTTTCAAATCTCTCTTAATATCCTCAAGCTTTCTCATTCTGAACTTCTCTTCCCTGTACATATCGCAAAAGGTGCATGTATTTTGCGAACACCCTATGGTCGCCTGAATGATTAAGCTGTAAGCCTCGCTGGGCGGTCTATAAACCTTTCCTTCATATCTCATAATAATCTCTCCTAACATTTTCCTTTCAAATTAAATACGGCTATACTTATAATAATTACTGCTCCGCCTATCATGGTACCTAAATTAAGTCCGTCACCGACTATAAGAGCATCAAAAAGAACGGCTAAAAAAGGTGTAAAAAAACTGTAATTAGTGACTTCGGTCGTTTTAGACGCTATGGATATGGCAAGGCTCCACAGATAATAAGCAAAAGCACTGCAAATCACTCCAAGCACCAACAGCACAGCTATATTTTTTGTATCCGCTGTCATAATCTCCTTTATTCCGATTCCTACAAACGGCGACATTATAAACACCGATACTATCATACTGTAGGTGACAATCTCAATCCCCTTATATCCGTCCTTTGACAGTCTTCTGTTCATCATATTATAAATACTGAATAAAAATGCGGCTATAAACGTCCAAATCATACCGACATTTATTGATAAAATCCCGTCCCACAGCATCATTATGAGAACTCCCGTAAATGCGGTAATCATTGACATCCAACCGATTTTATTTATCCTTTCATTATAAAAGTATGATGCCTGTGCTGCCGTCATAATAGGAGTCATAGCTATTATGATGCTCGATGATGCGGAAGAAATTGTTCTGATACCCTTATTGAAAGACAATAAATAAAGTCCGAATCCGCATGCTCCCGCCAATATTATAAATAACAAATCATTTTTCTTAGGCAGTTTTATTCCTTTAATCAAGCCGATAATAAGTAGCGTAAAGGCTGCAATACAGACCCTTAAAGCTCCAAGGGAATATGGAGAAAAGTGTTTCATCGCCACCTTTGAAAGTGGAAAAGCACTTGCCCATATAGTTATCGTTCCGACAGCCAGTAAATTAGTCTTTAATTTGTTACTCATACACATCTCCAAATTTATTTTTTGAATTTTAAAAAATATTTTTAATAATAAATATGAATATAAAAAGGTCTTTTATATAACGGTATCCTCCGAAGCTTCAAAAATTGTATACAAAAATCTCATATATTCCTCATTCTTTAAAGCTGTTGACACCAGATCACTTGCAAGTTTCAGCAAATCGGCGTGTGCATAAAGGTCAGCCATATGAAAATTGGTACTACCGCTCTGTCTTTGCCCGAAAATTTCTCCGGGACCCCTTAATCTCAAATCTTCTCCGGCAATAAAAAATCCGTCATTGGAATTTTTTAATACGGAAAGTCTTTCAAGCACCTTATCCGACCTGTTGGAGGTCATAAACATAGCATAGGACTGAAATGCTCCTCTGCCTACCCTTCCTCTTAGCTGATGCAGCTGTGCAAGCCCGAACCTGTCCGCATCTTCAATCATAATAACTGTCGCATTCGGCACATTTACACCTACTTCAATTACCGTAGTGGACACAATCAAATCAAGCTTTTGATTTTTAAAATCTTCCATTATCTGATTTTTTTCTTTATTGGACAGCTGTCCGTGAATTCCCGCCATTCTTATATCTTTAGGAAAAAACCTTTCAAGCCCTTCCACATATTCGATAACATTCTTTAAGTTTATCTCATCATTGGCATTTATCATAGGACATATAATGTATGCCTGATGCCCGTTTCTTATCTCCTTTATAATAAGCTTGTAGGCATCGGTTCTATGTTCCTCAAAAATAACGGCATTTTTAACCGCTCTCCTGTTTTTCGGCAATTCGTCAATTATAGAAACATCAAGCTCCCCGTAGAGAATAATGGCAAGCGTTCTCGGTATCGGAGTGGCACTCATAACAAGAATATGCAGCTGCTTGTCTTTAGATACAAGCTTAAGTCTTTGATTAACCCCGAATCTATGCTGTTCATCTGTAACAACAAGACCTAAATTATGAAATTCCACACTGTCCTGAATTAAAGCGTGTGTTCCTATAGCTACATCAATAGTTCCCTCCCTTAAGCCTTGATTTATTTTATTTTTTTCACCCTTTTTAGTAGAGCCTGTAATTAGAGCCACCCTCATATTCATTTTATTTTTTTCTATTAAGTCAAGCATATACTCATAATGCTGTATAGCCAACACCTCTGTTGGAGCCATAAGGGCTGACTGAAAGCCGTTTTCAAATGCCTTAATTATAGCCAAAACAGCTACAATAGTCTTTCCGCTTCCGACATCTCCTTGAACAAGCCGGTTCATCGAATTTCTACTGTTGACATCCGCATTTATCTCATCTAAGACCCTTTTTTGAGCTCCGGTCAGCGAAAATTCCAAATTTTCAATTACCCTTTTTGTAAATTCATTTTTTGTAAATTTCTTCTCATTTATATTTTTGTGCCTGCCCTTTTTAAGCTTACTCAGATTAACCAAAAAAATAAAAAATTCATCAAAGATAATTCTCCTTTTTGCAGCCTCGATCTCAGCTAAATTCTTAGCTCTGTGTATCATATAAACAGCGTTACTTCTGTCACAAAATCCGTTAACCGATTTTATATCCTCAGTCAAAAACTCGGTAAACTCCTCATTCAAATCGATATTATCAAGTACATCGGATATCGCCTTTTCAATTGTCTTATTATTTATTCCCTTACCCAAGGGATAAAAAACTCTTAAATTGTCCTTTACATTTTCGTATTTTTCTATAGTAAAAATTTCAGGATGCTGCATATAAACCCTGTCAGCCTTTATTGTTACTCTTCCATAAAAAATCCTATGTTCATACAAGGGCAGAGTGTTTTTCAAATATGGCATATTAAAAAAGCTGCAAATAAAGATCCGATCATTTTTATCAGACACATAGGCATTTACGATACTCTGATTTTTCCTTATCCTCAAAAGCTCTATCCTTTTTATTTGCCCGTATACGGCATTTACATCATCAACTCTTATGCTGTCCACATCTTGAAGCTCCCCCATACTCACATAACCTCTCGGGAAATGAAACAGCAAATCTCTCACGGTTCTAATGCCTAAGGAATAAAAAAGGGATTGACTCTTAGGCCCAATCCCCTTCACATTTATAATATCGTCACTTAGCAGCATAGATTATCACTCCACTGAAACCACATAGTAATAGACAGGCTGTCCTCCAAAGTAAAAATCTATTTCAATATCGGGGTAATTGCTTTTTACAAAATCCACAATAGCCATATCCATAGAGTCATCAACATCTCTGCCTCTATAGATTGAAACAAAGCTGCTTAATTCATCAACGGCATCCTGAAGAAGTTTTCCCATAGCACTTATAATGCTGGGATTTGCGGAAACTATTCCATTATCCCCAATCACCATAATATCGCCCTTTTTAATCTCTATATTATCAATGTCAGTATCTCTCACAGCATAAGTAAGACTGTAGCTCTTTATTCTTTTAAGTGCCTCATACATATCATTTCTTAAGGTGTCAATATCCTGCAAATCATCCCCCATATAACACATCATAGCCGCTATGCCCTGAGGCAGTGTTGTACTTGGAATGACCGTAATTTTCTTATCATTGCACAGATCTCTTGCCTGATTACAAGCCAGGATTATATTTTTATTATTCGGAAAAACAAAAATATTTTCAGCGTTTATCCTGTCTATCCTTTCAAGAATGTCCTCTGTACTCGGATTCATAGTCTGTCCGCCCTCAATTATCTCATCACAGCTGAGATCTTTAAAAAGTGCGGAAAATCCCGTTCCTGCCGAAACCGATATAAATCCTATCCTTTTTCGTTTTACATCCTTTTCTTTTTGATTCATATCGATATTTAATTCTTCCGAACCGTTAGAATGTTTCGCCTCAACTTTTTCCACATAAACCCCGTTGTCGCCTTTTTTAAATAGGATTTCTCTGTGTTCCTCTTTCATATTATCTATCTTGATGTCGGTAAGTTCTCCGAAAGTTAAGGCTCTCGATATCACTTTATCAGGATTGTTTGTATGCACGTGAAGCTTTATAAAAGAGGTATCCGGCACAAATACCAAAGAATCTCCCAAGGTTTCTAAATACTCTCTAAAATCATTTAAACGAGGAGATGCCACCTTTTCTTTTAACAAAACTATCATCTCGGTACAGTAAGCGAATTCTATATTATCCGAAACATTATCTATCCTCATATTAGGAGTCTGCTTAGCGGAATAAGCCGATAAATCAAGTTTTATTTCCTCCCCTCTAAGACCCAACAGCATTCCGTTTAAGAAACTCACAAGCCCCGTTCCTCCGGAATCCACCACACCGGCCTGTTTTAATATAGGTAACAAATCAGGAGTCTTATTAAGAGCCTCCTTGGCACTTTTCAATACAGCCTCCAAAAATTCATCCATATCCTTAATAAATTCGGCATTTTCAACGGCAAAAGCGGAAGCCTCTTTTATTACCGTAAGTATAGTACCCTCTTTCGGTCTCATAACCGCCTTATATGCGGTATCGGAGCCCCTCTTAAGAGCCTCCGCCAGTATCCTTGTGTCCATCTTTCTCTCATGCTTTATCACATTAGACATACCTCTTAATATCTGCGATAAAATTACTCCGGAGTTACCTCTTGCTCCTTTCAGCGAGCCTGTTGCCATAGCCTCTGCCAATGTCTTAAAGTCAGTATCATTAAGAGCAGTTACCTCCAACGCTGCAGACATAATAGTCATACTCATATTAGTACCCGTATCTCCGTCAGGCACAGGAAACACATTAAGCTCATTAATTAAATCTTTATTCTCATTTATCGCGGCAGCTCCGGACAGAAACATTTCCTTGAACTGCTTAGAATCAAGATATTCTACCATAATATAGACTATCCTCCTAATCTATTCTATAAACATCTTCCACATAAAGGTTGATTTTTTCTATCTCTTTTCCGACATACTTTTCAACCTCATATTTTACATCAGTGGTAAGATTTTCAAGTACAGTCTTGACATTTACACCATAAGATACCACTACGTGAAAATCAAGCTCCAGTCTGCCGTTCGATAAATTACGCACCGAAATCCCGTTTCTAAGCTTATCTTTTCTCAAAATTCTGCCTATGCCGTCCGATACGGAGGCTACAGACATCTTTATAATACCGAAACATTTTACAGCCACATTTCCGGCGTAAGAGGCGATAACTGCATTGCTAATTGTCAAATTATCTTTGCTTTGTTCCCGTTTCATATAACTACCTCCTGCACTTCTATTTATTAATTATCAGCTCCATAATCCTATTACTTCTTGCAACAAAGCCGGACATCTTATCAGCTGTTAAACCCTTACAGCTTAAAAGTGCAAGATCATACAGCTGCTCACAAATAAGCTTTGTGTTGTCATTTTTATCATTTTCAAGTAAAAATTTTACTAAAGAATTATTAGCATTTAATACCAATGTTTCATCGTTTGCAGCAAATGGTGAATTAAGACCTCCTGACATATTATAAGCCTTCATCATCTCGGCAAGTCTTCTGCCCTCTTCCGAAATAGTCATAATAGCGGAAACATTGCTGTCTTTTAAGCTGTCAAGAACTACGTTCAGTTCTTTTTTATCCAATTCCTCTTTAAATAATTCAGAGAGCTTTTTATTTAATTCTTCACGATTTTCCACCTTTTCATCTGACCTTGCCTTGTCGGTGATATCCGAATCAACTCTTCTGAATGATATATCGTCATTCTTTTGTTCAATAAGGGTTATATAGGGTGTATCTATATTCCTGTCAAGTATAATAGCAGGGATACTCTCCTGCTTAAACATATTAATATAGCCGGATTGCTGAACCTCATCATTTACATAATAGATAATAACTCTTTTTTTCTCTTCCTTGTTATCTTCAGCGTCGGAATTTTCTTTATTTTCAGACTCTTCACTTAAATCAATTCCCTGCGACGCGGCACTTGTCTTCTTAAAATCTTCGAAGCTTACAAGCTTTTTGTCCAAATCCCTAAACAACACATAGGGTTCCATCTTTTCGCAGAATTTTTCATCCTTCAGACAGCCGTATTTTACAAACGGATTTATGTCATCCCAATATTTTTCATAATTTTCTCTATCGGTTTTACACATTCCGGATAATTTATCCGCTATTTTCTTCGCAATATAATCAGATATCTTCTGTGCAAAACCGTCGTTTTGAAGAGCACTTCTTGAAACATTAAGCGGCAAATCGGGACAGTCTATCACACCTTTTAACAATAACAAAAACTCGGGAATAACCTCTTTTACGTTATCAGCCACAAATACCTGAGTATTATAAAGCTTGATCGTTCCCTCTATTGAATCATACTCGCTGTTTATCTTCGGGAAATAAAGGATCCCTTTCATATTAAAGGGATAGTCCATATTTAAGTGTATCCAAAACAGCGGCTCCTTATAGTCGTTAAAGACCTTTCTGTAAAAGCTCTTATATTCATCATCAGTACAGGCTGACGGACTTTGCGTAAATAAAGGCTTTGTATCATTTACTGGATGCTCACGCTTTACTATCTTTACATCAACCCTTGCAGGTGATACCTCCACCATTTTCTTTACGCCGTCTTCTTCTTTTTCTTCAAGCCTTGCCTCTACATTTATTTTTTCTATTACCTTATCTGTATCTTTTAAGTCCTCTTCTTTAATCGTTTCATATTCCTCAGGTGCATTCTCCTTTGAAAAATATATCTCATAGGGCATAAAAGAGCAGTATTTGTTAAGCACCTCTTTTACTCTGTATTCATTGGAGAACTCCAAACTGTCGTCATTCAGGAAAAGAGTTATTACAGTACCTACGGTTGTCTTATCGCCCTCGCCTATCTCATACTCTATTCCTCCGTCACACTCCCAATGTACCGCCTTTGCCCCCTCCTTATAGGAAAGTGTGTCTATTGTTACTCTTTTAGCCACCATAAAGGCTGAATAAAATCCAAGTCCGAAATGTCCTATTATCTGATCCTCAGTCGCCTTATCCTTATAGTTTTCAAGGAACTTTGTAGCTCCTGAAAATGCTATTTGGGTAATATACTCCACTACCTCATCTTCTGTTAGCCCAAGTCCGTTATCCGAAAATTTTATAGTGCCGTTTTCCGCACAAACCTGTATATCTATTCTTTCCTTATAATCATCATCAAAGGTATATTCTCCTATAAGTGAAAGCTTTTTAAGCTTTGTTATAGCATCCGAGGCATTGGATACAAGTTCTCTTACAAAAATATCGTGATCCGAATAGAGCCATTTTTTAATCACCGGGAAAATATTATCACTATTAATTGACAAATTACCTT